>PMNO01000110.1 GCA_003161835.1 Myxococcales bacterium
GGACTGGGGCGTCACGCTGGTTCCCGAGCCGACCTTGGTCGGAACGACGTTGGACGGGTAGCCGCCGGCGCCTCCCGAGGTGCCGAGCGACAGTCGAGGACCTCACCCAGGCGCGCGCGCGCCGCGGCCAACCGGTCTCGTTTTTCGCCGTCATCGAAGGCGTACGACAGGCGC
This sequence comes from Myxococcales bacterium, assembly GCA_003161835.1. GTDB lineage: Bacteria > Myxococcota_A > Polyangia > Fen-1088 > Fen-1088 > FEN-1088. The sequence goes on from PMNO01000110.1 coordinate 175, forward strand.
ATATCGGGCGAAAGTTTCCAGCGACTGTTCTTGGCCTGTACCAGGCGCATGACCCGCGCGGGATCGAGGGGAGAGTCGGGCCCGAGCGACAGAATCATGCGCGCCGGACCGAGCTCGTAGGCGATGGCACCGATCGCGCGCACCAAGATCTTGTGGCCCATCACCTCGCCCAGCAGCCGGCCCTCGTCCGGCAGGGGACCGTAGCGATCCTCCAGCTCGGCCAGCGTCGCGCGGATCGCGTCCTCGTCGGTGGTCCGGGCCAAGCGCCGGTAGAAATCGAGGCGCTGGCCGGTGTCGGGCACGTAGTCATCGGGCAAGAACGCCGGCACGTCGGCCGAGATCTCCGGATCGCGCTCGGCGCGGAGCGGCTCGCCGCGCAGCTCGGCCACCGCCTCTTCCAAGATGCGCGCGTACGTCTCGAAACCCACCGCGGCCACCGCGCCGGATTGCTTGTCGCCCAGCAGCTCGCCCGCGCCGCGGATTTCGAGATCGTGGGTCGCCACCTGAAATCCGGCGCCGAGCTCCGTGAATCGCTGCAGCACGGCCAGGCGCTGGGTGGCCTCCGGTGTCATGCGGGTCTCCGACGGAACCACCAGGTAGCAGAAGGCGCGTTCGCGCGATCGTCCGATGCGCCCCCGCAGCTGGTAGAGCTGTGCCAGACCAAAACGATCGGCGTGATTCACGATCATCGTGTTGGCACGCGGAATATCCAGGCCCGATTCGATGATGGTGGTGCACACCAGGATGTCGATCCGGGCGTCGACGAAATCCACCATGATCTTTTCCAGGGCGCCTTCGCCCATCTGTCCGTGACCAACCGCGATGCGGGTCCCTTCGGGCGCCAGCGCCCGCACTTTTTCGACCCATTCGTGCAGATCCTCGATCCGGTTGTGCACGAAAAAGATCTGCCCGCCGCGCGCCAGCTCCTTGTTGATGGCCCCGCCCAGGACCTCTTCGTCCCAGCGGGAAACGAAGGTGCGGATGGCCAGCCGGTCGGCGGGCGGCGTGGCGATGATGGAGATCTCGCGCAAGCCCCCGATGGCCATCTGCAAGGTACGCGGGATCGGTGTCGCGGTCAGCGTCAGCACGTCGACCTGGGTGCGCAGCTCCTTGAGGCGCTCCTTGTGCGCGACGCCGAAGCGCTGTTCCTCGTCGATCACCACCAGTCCCAGATCGGAAAACCGCACATCGCGCGACAGGATCCGATGGGTGCCCACCACGACATCCACCTTGCCGGCGGCCAGATCGGCCACGGTCTTCTGTTGCTCGGCGCGGGATCGGAATCGCGAAAGGGACGCCACCTTGACGGGCAGGTCGGCGAAGCGCTCGGAGAAGGTCATGAAATGCTGCTCGGCCAGCACCGTCGTCGGGGTCAGCACCGCCACCTGCTTTCCGCCCAGCACCGCCAGCAGGGCTGCGCGCAGGGCCACCTCCGTCTTGCCATAGCCCACGTCGCCGCAGACCAAACGGTCCATCGGCCGTCCCGCCTGCATGTCCGAAAGGACCGCGTCGATGGCCTTGGCCTGATCCGGGGTCTCGTCGAACGGGAAGGTCTCCTCAAGCTCGCGAAACACGGCGTCGGGGGCGGGGAACGCGTGCCCCGACAGCGCCGCCCGCTGCGCATACAGTTGCAGCAGCTCCTCGGCGATCTTGCGGGCGTCGGCCGAGACCCGCCGCCGCTTTTCGGCCCACGTCTTGCCCCCCAGCTTGTCCAGCCGGATGGAGCCGCCCTCGGCGCCCGAGTAGCGGTGTAGCAGGCCGATCCGATACACCGGAACGTAGACCAGCCCGCCTTCGTACTCGAGGTGCAGGAAGTCTTGCACCACGCCTCGGACGGTCAGCTTCTTGAGCCCCCGATAGCGGCCGATGCCGTGATCGTCGTGGACCACGGGATCCCCCTCCACGATCTCGCCCAGATCCCCCAGCGCGGGCGTCTTCACCGGCCGCGATTCGCGGGTCTGGTGCCGCCCAAAGATCTCGTCCTCGGCGATCAGGACCAATCCGTCCCCAGGCAGGCGGAAGCCATGGCCGAGCGACCCGGCCAGGACCGCGATCCCGGGCGCGGCGGCGGCGGCACCCGGATCGGTCGCGAGGTTCAGGTCGGCCACGCCCAGCACCGGCGCGTCCACTCCCCAGGAATTCAGCAGCCCCGCCAGTCGCTCGGTGTGGGTGCGGTTGGGCGCCACGATACGCACCCGCAGGCCTTCGGCCCGCCACCGATTGATGCGCTCCACCAGGGCAGTGCCCAGGTGCCCGTCGGCCTCGCTGCCGGTGTGGTCGGCCCGTGCGTGTTGCAGCTCGGCCCGCAGCGTGGCGTTGGATTCGGCGACCAGACGGATCCGCGGTGGGCCAACGGCGCTGCCGGCTCGTTCGATCTCGACCGTGCGCAGCTCGATCCGGCGGCGGTCATCGATCGTGGCGTGCGCTTCCTCCTCCGACAGCACGAAATCCGTCGGTTCCAGCGCCAGACGGTGTTCGGCGTGGCGCGCGGCCGCGGCCTCGCGCAGCCGACTGACCGTGCGGCGCATCTGGTCCACCACCGCCTCGGGATCCTCGACCACGAACAGAGCGTCCGCGGGCAGGTACGCGCCGATGGGATCCATCCGGGCGTGAAAGATGGGCGCCAGGGCCTCCATCCCGAAGAAGGGATCGCCCGATTCGATCTGTTCGATGACGAGCCTGGTTCGCGACGACGGCACGGCCGCGAGGTCGGCCGCCGCGAGCAGGCGTGCGCGAAACGAATCCCCCTCGGTGCGAATGGTCTCCCGCACAGGATGGATCCGCACTTCGTCTATTCGCCGCAGCGTCCTTTGCGTGGCGGCATCGTACAGCCGGATGGATTCGACCTGGTCCCCGTCCAGCTCGATCCGGATGGGATGCCGATAAACAGGCGGAAAGAGGTCGATGACGGCCCCGCGCACGGCGAACGATCCTGCGTCCTCGACGACGGACGCGCGCGTGTAGCCCGCGTTGACCAGGGTCGCGACCGTTTCGTCGCGGCTGATGGTGGCGGCCGAGGCGATCGTCTGACAGCGGCGGTCGAACGCCTCCCGCGGGAAGACGCGGCGACAAAGGGACGCGGCCGACAGCACCAGCACGCGCGGCGCGTACCCGCCCGTCAAACGGAAAAGCACGCCCATCCGGGCCAAGGATGCCCGCCGATCGGGTTGGATCTCGGCGTAGGGCGTGCTCTCGGGGGCCGGCAACACGCTGACGAGTGGTGGCGATAGCGGATCATCGTCGGCCGCGGCGGGGGGCAAGAAGAAGCCGATATCGGCCGCCCGCCCCTCGACCAGATCCTCGTCGGGNNCTCCCAGTATAGCCCGAGCGATCCGGCCCGGATGCGGTTCACTTCCCGCACCGCCGCGCCCAGCGATCCCGCGGCGCCGTAGATCTCCACCACGCGCTCCGGGCCCCCGGCCGAGGCTTGCGGGAGCAGGCGCTGCTCGATCTCCCGAAGGGCGTCACTGAGTCGGCACAACATGGGAATCCTTTTACCCGTCCCGCTTATGGTAAAGGATAGTTACCGTTACCGTCGCCGGTCGACACCAGGGGGCGAATTGTCCGAGCCTTCAAGCGCAGATTCAAAGGTTTTGATCCAGCAGGCATTGGTCGGAGATGCGCGGAGTGTGCGGGAACTGGTCGACATGTTGTCGCCGGTCATATCCAAGAGGGTGACCGCCACGCTGTGGCAACGGACGCGCAGGCGGAATGTGGTCCAGGAGGTGGCCGACATGAGCCAGGACGTGTTCGTGTCGCTGTTCCAATCGGACGGAAAGGCCCTGCGTGCCTGGGATCCGGCTCGGGGGATGTCGCTCGATCGCTTCGTCGGAATGCTCGCACAGCACCAGGTCATCTCGATCCTCCGCAACGGCCGGACNNTCGCGCCAGGACCTGCGCGCCCTGTTGGACCGCCTGCGCGAGAAGCTGTCCCCGCGGGGCATGGAGCTGTTCCAGCGCGTGATTATCGACGAGGAGCCACTCGCGAGTCTCATGGAAACGACGGGGCTGGGCAGGGATGCCATCTATCAGTGGAAGAGCCGGCTGTTGAAAATCATCCGTGACTTGGCCGGGGAGATTGATTCCGCTGGCGCCGATTCTTCCAAGGCCTTGTCAGAAAAGGCCGCCGGTCTGCGTATCGTGAAAGGGGCCCCCCAAACATGACTGGCGGGGCCGGAGGGGACGACGAGGATAATCGGCACGACGATGAAGCTGAACACCACCTGGCAACGGAGGTCCCATCGGAGGAAGGCGCGGCCGGAGCTGGTGCTGCGCCCGGTGAACAGCGCGCACTGTCGGGGAAGCCGCGCTCCGGGCAACCCCTCGTCGGGAGCATGGACGTGAACGCGCTCTTGAGCGCGCTCAGAACGGTCGCCCAAGAAGAGGACGCGGAGATCGGGGCTTTCCCCCTGGACTCGATTCCCCCCGTGCCCGAAGGCGCGCGGGATCGGATCGTCCAGATGATCTTGCAGGCGCAAGGGCAGGCGCAGGCGCAGGGCCACGAAACCAGTCAGTTGGTCTTCCGATCCCCATCTGGGGACATCAGAGCCATCGGCGAAGGTTCGCGCCGCCGTGGGGCGTCGCCCTCGGGATCTGCCCGCCGATCCCCGCGCCGATTCTTTCTGGCGACGAGTGGGCTGGTAGCCGCCGCCGCCGTTCTGGCGGTGTGGTTGAGACCAAGCAATCCAAGCTCGCCGAACTCGCCGGATTCGGCCTTTCCCGCATACAGTGTCAGCGCCTCGGGGGGGGTCAGGGAAACCCGGGGCGTGGCGCCCGCGCCGACCGCTGGTGGTGGCGAGACCACCGCCGCCAGTCAACGGGTGACCCCAGGATCGGAGCTGGTGATCGTGTGTCGTCCCGAGACGGGAGTGACCGATGAGGTGGCCGCGCGGACGTTCTTCGTTCAGGGCGCGGACGTGACCGAAATTCACCCGCGGATTCAGGTGGCCCCGAGCGGGGCTGTCGAGCTGCGCTTGCGTGGTGCCGAGCTGCCCGGTCACGGGCCGGCCCGGCCGCTGTCCGCGTCGTGGTTGGGCGTGCCGATCGGGTTCGCTCCGCGGAGTCCGGGGCAGCTCTGGCGGGGGGCCTCGCGCCGGGCACGCGCTGGCTGACCGTG
>PMNO01000554.1:0-7246 GCA_003161835.1 Myxococcales bacterium
TCCAGCCCCACGTAGCTCTCGGACTCGGCGTCGCTGACGTGAGCCCGCAGGTCAGTCTCCTTGAGACGCGGCAACGTCACCGCCGCCTGCTCATCGATCGGTTGCTCGACCCCCGCCATGAGCGCCCCCAGCGCCGGGCCACCGGGCTCGAAGCGGGGATTCGCGTTCGATGCTGCGTCATCTGTGATCGGCAGACGCAAGATCGTGGTGGCGGTCCGCTCCGCGCCCGCGTGCGCGACCGTCACATTCACGCGGACCGGAAATCCACCCCGACAGTCGGCCGGTGTTCCCGCGTAGCCTTGGTCGCACAGGTGCGCCAGCACCGCGGCGGGAAATGGATTTCGAAAGGCCGAAGTGGGGTCGGCGCCGAGGCTCAGCGGCGGAAGGTCAACCAGGCCGGCCGTGGCGGCGAACTGCTGGAGCTGTTCTTCGTCGACGGGACACGGGAAGCCATCGTTGGGATTACCGAGTCGCGGACACCAGGACCACGCGTAGGTGAACGATGGGTCGGCCGTCTGAGCTATCTCGGCGTCGGGCGCGTACACCAGCGCATCGAGGGTCGTGGTCGCCCCGAGACCGGGATTGACCGGCTCGGCACGAACCGCCAGCACCCGCAGGTTGGTCACGCGCGCGGGCGGGTCGAACGAGGGACCGCACCCGACCGCCGCCAGACAACTCGTCGCGACGAGGCTTCGCGCAACGGGGCTTCTGTAGATGTGAGGCATGCGCCGTTCCTTCCCCAGCGAGGAAGATCGCTATGACTCGCGTTCCGTCCATTTTCGATGCCTGCCCCGATTGCGAGCAGCGCATTTGTCGTCTCGTAAGGCGTTGTCGCGTTGGCTGCTTCGTCACTTACACAGGGCCCGGGCCCGATAGCTCGCCAGGAAGACGGCGCAGGCNNCACGTCTGCAGATCCTTGCAAGTGCCCTTGGGCGTGGCGCCAGTTCCGCCACCGCCCGCGCTGCCGCCTCTGCCGCCCTGTCCCCTGCCGCCTTGCCCGCCGGCCGCCGGGGCGCCACCCGTCCCCGCGCCGCCACCCGAGCCGCCGTTGCCCCCGCCAGCGAGGACGCCGCCCGTCCCGGACACGCCACCGCTGGCGCTGATACCCCCGCTGGCACTTGCGCCACCACTTGCACTTGCGCTGGCACCGCCACTTGCGTTGGCGCCACCGCTTCCGGAGCTTGCGCCACCGGTCGAGGAGCCCGGGGCGCCGCCATTTTGGCCGGTGCCCCCGGTACCCAAGGCGCCACCCTGATTGGACGAGCCCCCGGTGCCCGCATTTCCGCCGTCGCTGCTGCAGGAAGGCGCCGCTGCGCCAACCGCCAAACACAACGCGACAATCGAAGCTCGCATGCGGAATGCCCGAGCAGACATCGTTCTCTCCTTGGTTGGCGTGGCAACAGGTAGCTGCCGGCGACCCTACGCCACCCGCCCCACCGTGAGGCGAAACATGCAAGCCTGGATAGGACCGGCGGCGCACCGCCCGCGCACGCGGCCATTCGCAGATCGCGGCCCGCGGTAGCGCAACTGATCGGATCGATTTTCGCAGCCGCGTGAGCTAGACCGTGGCCATGTCGTCACCTGGCGAACCACCCCGCGCCGATCAGATGTTTCGCGAACGCGGCGGCGCGGCCTGGACCCTTTTGCAAGAACAGACGGACCTTCAGCTGGATCCGCTGGGGCGCGCCGCGATGGCGAAACTCATCCTGTCGCCGGGGGCGCGGGTGCTGGATGTGGGCTGCGGTTGCGGGCAAACCCTGTTGGAACTGGCCGAGCGCGTCGGGCCGACCGGGCATGTTCTGGGCATCGATATCTCCGAACCGATGCTCGCGCGTGCCGCCGAGCGAATTGCCACGAGTCCCGAGATCTCACTTCTTTGCGCGAATGCGCAGACCCACCCGTTGCCGATTGGTCGGTTCGATGCGCTGTACTCGCGTTTCGGCGTCATGTTTTTCGAAGATTCGCGGGCGGCATTCACGAATCTGCGCCGGGCCTTGCGCCCAGGCGGACAGCTTGCGTTCGTGTGCTGGCAACATCCGTCTCGCAACCCTTGGGCCGACCTGCCGCTTCAGGGCGTCATGCAGGTATTGCCTGCGCACACGCCACCTGCCTTTCTGAGCGCCGATTCCCCTGGACCTTTCTATTTTTCCAGTGAGGAGCGGGTCAGAGGAGTCCTGGCGGCTGCTGGATTCGCGGATGTCGCAATCGCGCCGCTTGAAATGCCGATCCACGTGGGAGGAGCGATGACGCTTGAGCAAGGCGTTGCATACTGCTGTCAGATCGGTCCCGCCGCGCGCGCCATGGCGGATGCGGCGCAGGAGCTCCGTCCCGCCCTCGAATCTGCGATTTCGGCCGCCCTGGCGCCCTTCGTCAGCGCACGCGGGCTTTGGATGGATGCGGCCGCATTTGTTGTGACAGCGCGCGGGTAGTGGTCCTCTAGCCGACTTTTCGCGGCGGATCCGAATCAAGGATTAGAAAGGATCCGACGCGTCGATTGGCCGCCTCGTTCGCGGCGGCCGCCCCAGGGTCGAAATCAGTCCGACGGGCGAGGAATTCACCTGCGCTATCTCCTCGGACGGAGGCAGGATGTCGTCGTCCGGATGGCGCATACGCCCGTGACCTCGAGGCGGCTCATCGTTCTGCTCTGCAGGAGAGCCGACCTCCGGAACGCGCGTGACAGTTCGATCATCCGCGGTTTCCGACGCCTCGCTGCGCGACCGTCCGTGAACCGTTCGGTTGACCGTGACATGATTTCGGACAGAGTCGCGACCCGTTGGCCGCGTGGGAAAGGCATAGGAATACTCCTCACCCAGCGGGGCCGTCTTCTCGTCCGCACCCAGCTCGGGAGGCTTCGGCGGAGCCGGCGCGTCACGCTTCGCCTCACTCCACGTCGGTCGGTCGCTCGGCCTCCTCGGTCCCGGGGATGTCGTTGAGATCTTGTCGCCCACTGACCGAGTCGCCGCCGCCCAGAGGCCACCCGCGCCCAACAACATCGCTGTCGCGGCGGAAAAGCCAATGACAACCGACTTCCAGGGACGACGAACGGCCGGCCGGAGGTAGACGGTCGTCTGCAGAGCTTCATCTTCAGGTTCGATACCTTCCGAATCGATCGATTGGGAATGGTCCTCGGCTGACGGCTCGTAAGGCTCCTCGGCCCGTGCCTCCGCGGCCCTGGAGATTGGCTCAACGCTGACGATGCACTCGGGACCAATGGCTTGCGTGTGCCCAGATGACGAGGCTTCATCCTCGCCCCAGATAGCGGCCAAGCTCCGCCCCGAGGTTCCCTCGCCGAACCGGAACGGCGGCGGTAGGCGCGGCGGCATGGCAGGGGCTGGCGGTAGCCTGGGCGTCAAGCCGGGCATCGACGCGCGGCGCGGCGGCCTATCGGGCCCCGATGCTGACCCCGGGGCTCCAAACGAGATGGCCACCTTGTCGGCGCCGAGTCGCAGTGCGCGCACGTTCTTGTCGATCAAGGCTTGCCGCGCGGCCCGCTCTTGCGCGAAGGCGAGCGATACGATCTTGCCCAGATGACGCGCGTGCGAGTCATCACTGCCCGGAACCAATCGCTCGATCTCGGCGGCGAACTCCGCGGCCGACCCGAAACGCATGTCAGGATCTACGGCCAACGCCCGCGCGCAAACCCTGGACAATCCCTCGGGGGGCTGGGCACCTGTGGGCAAGGCACGAATGGGCGCCCGAGACATCAGATGGCGAATGATGGTCGCCTCGCTCAGCCCGAGCCAAAGGCGCCGGCCCGCCAGCATCTCCCACAACATCACGCCGGCCGAAAACACATCCGCGCGCCGATCGATTCGTGTGCCCCACAGTTGCTCGGGCGCCATGTACGCCACACGGGCGCCCGCCCCCGTGGCTTCGCGCCCCGTCTGGCGTGTCGCGAACAGGCTCTTGGCCAAACCAAAATCCACCAGTTTCACCTGGCCGTCGTAAGTCACGACCACGTTTTGGGGGTTCAAGTCTCGGTGGACCACACCCAGCGGCGTGCCGGCGTGGTCCGTCAGATTGTGCGCGTAGTCCAGGCCCGCCAGCACATTCGCCAGGATCCGCAATTTCAGGGTCAAAGTGAGCCCACCGGAACGAAACAGCCGCTCCATGACCCGCTTCAACGGTTGCCCGCCCAGATACTCCATTGCGATAGCGGGGCGCTTCGGGTCCTCCAAGACTTCGTAGGTCTGAGCCACGTTGGGGTGATTCATGAGGGCGCTCAGGCGCGCCTCTCGCAGAAACATCGCAACGAATTCCGCGTCGGACGCCAAGTCCGGCCAGATTCGCTTCAGTACGGCCAACCTCGTGACGCCCCTACCCACACGCATCTCCGCCAGAATGACCTCCGCCACGCTTCCCCGACCGAGCGAAGCGATCGACCGATAGCGCGAGAACGTTTGGGGCAGAAGAAGGGATGTCATGGCTTCTTGTCATTCGCTCTTTACCAGCTGCACGCTGTTCCTTGCGTCACAGTTGAGACACAGCATGAGGCGCAGCTCCGCGAGAAGGACTCCTCATGGCGAGAGCGCGCGGCTGACATTGCGATAGCGGCTCCGTTTGAAGTTGTGACGCACGTTTTACAAAGCGCGTCAGCCGTCCCCTGTTAAAGACCTTGGTGATGTCACCACTTTTGCGGTCACCGACGGACCAACAGACGGGCCTTTCCGAGATCCCTTTGCGCTACCGACCAATCGGTCAAATCGGACGTGGAGGCATGGCGGAGGTGATCCTCGCCCAGATGCGCGTCGGCAAAGAGCTGTCCAAGCTCGCCGTTCTGAAGAGCATCTGGCCCCACCTGGCGGTCAAGCCCGAGTTCGTGTCGATGTTCCTGCACGAAGCTGGCCTTTGCACCGCGATGAACCATCCCAACATCGTGCAGACCTACGAGGTCCTCGAGCACACGGAACGACCGGCGATCGCGATGGAGTACCTCGACGGCCAGCCCCTGGCGCGCGTTCTGAATCGCCTCGTCGGTCCCGACGCGCTCAGCATGACGCTGCGGCTTCGAATCGTCGCGCAAGTGCTGACGGCTCTCGACTACGCTCACGAGCTGTGCGACTTCCGTGGTGCACCCCGCGGCATCGTCCACCGAGATGTCAACCCGCAGAACGTCTTCCTGACCTACGGCGGCCAGGTCAAGCTGGTCGATTTCGGCGTCGCCAAGAGCCTGTCCAGCGCAGGCCAACCGCGAGCCGGGGCGGTGCACGGAAAGCTGGCCTATATGGCGCCGGAGCAACTCCGCGGCGAAGACGTGGACCGACGCGCCGACATATTTTCGGTCGGTGTCTTCCTGTGGGAGATGGTCGCGGGACAGCGCCTGTGGCAGGGCATGCCCGAAGCGACGATCATCCATCACCTGATGAGCGGAACGCAAATTCCGCGAATTCCGGCGACAGCGACGGTACCAAAGGGGCTGGACGAGGTGCTCGCGCGAGCCCTCGCCCACGATCCGGCCGATCGCTTCGCGACGGCGGCCGAGTTCGAAGCTCAACTCGAACCCCTGCTGGCCGGCAACGATGATTCCCACGGCCGCAGGCTCGGGCACGTGGTCTCGCTCGCGTTCGCCAACGAACGATTGACTCGCCAGGCGCTGATCGAAAGATACCTCGCAAGCGAGGCTGCCACGAAGGACGATCCCAGGCGCGAGGACAGCTACCCTGGCGGAGAAACACCTGCACCTCCGGCATTCCTTCGGGCGCTACGACCCACGCGTCCAACGCCGGGAGGCGCCTGGACGCTCACGGATCCCTTCCCGGCCACCGAGCCTCCTGCCGCCGCGGAGGCGCCGAACCAGATCGTCGTTCCCCTACCGCCAGAGAGGACTCCGGGTCCCTTCCGGCATCGTGCGCGGGTAGCCCGGATCATCCCCGCCGCCCTCAAACGAGGGCATTGGATGGCTGTGGGGGTAGGCCTTGCGCTCCTGCTGGTGATGGGTGCGTTGGCCTTGTTTTGGCCCGCCGGCCCCGGCGCGGCGGCGCCCGGGAACGCGGTCTCGCACGCAAAGACGGATGGAATCGTCAGCCAGCCTCCCGCGGCCGTAATCATCGCGCCGCTCCATCCTCGTTCGGTGATTCCGTGGCCCCTGCTCATGCACCCCGGGGCACCGCCGGAATCGCAGCACGACCCCGCGGCCATCAGCCGCGAAGGCGAGGCAGACCGGCGATCGCCCGCGAGGCACGGGGGACGAAGCAACCAATACGACGACGGCGCGCCACGGCAGCGCGCTCGCGAGCGGCGCGCTGCCGTGCGAACAGGGAAGGTCCACCCGGAGCTGCCCTATTCCGAGGACGAAGTACTCGAACCCACCATCGATCTGCCGGAACCTGCTCGTTCAGCTCAGCCGCTGCCGGCCCGCTCGCGGGGAGACTGATATACCAGACAACTGTCTTGCCGATTGACCTTTGTGGAATCCGGTTCGGGACCCGACCTTGACGACATTTCGCGTGTCTTGTATACTAAATTTTAGTCTTCAATAGCGAAACGCCCAGGCGCGGAGGATGCCCATGCCACAGACGATATTCCATCCCGACACCATCGCTTTGCACGGCGGGCAGGTTCCCGATCCCGCCACCGGTGCGCGGGCAGTTCCCATCTACCAAACCAGCTCGTATCAGTTTCGCGACACCGATCATGCCGCGAAGCTCTTTTCGCTGCAGGAGTTCGGAAATATCTACACGCGGCTGATGAACCCGACGACCGACGTGTTCGAGAAGCGCATCGCCGCTCTGGACCGAGGGGCGGCGGCCCTGGCGGTTTCGAGTGGACAGGCCGCAACCACGCTGGCCTTGTTGAACATCGCCCGGGCGGGCGACGAGATTGTGTCGGCGGACAACCTTTACGGCGGGACCTACAATCTGTTTCGATACACGCTGCCGCGCCTGGGCGTGAAGGTCCACTTCGCGCCATCGCACGATCTGGACGCCATCGATCGCGCCATTGGCCCCAAAGTCAAGGCGGTTTTCGCCGAGTCCATCGGCAACCCAAAGCTGAACGTCGCGGACCTGGACGCGCTGGCCAAGGTGGCGCACGCCAAAGGGGTCCCGCTGATTCTCGACAATACCGTCTCGCCGTATCTGCTGCGTCCCTTCGAGCACGGCGTCGACATCACCGTCTACTCGGCGACCAAGTTCATCGGAGGACATGGCACGTCGATCGGTGGCGTGATCGTGGACAGCGGGAAGTTCGACTGGAGCGGAGGGAAGTTCCCCCTGATCTCGGACCCCGATCCGAGCTATCACGGGCT
>PMNO01000554.1:7272-7805 GCA_003161835.1 Myxococcales bacterium
TCCAGCCCCGAACACGCTCGGGCCAAGAAGTACCTGCCGCGCGGCGCGGGCGCGATCGTCGGATTTGGTCTCAAGGGGGGCCTCGAAGCGGGGCGCAGGTTCATCGACGCGTTGAGCCTGATCTCTCATCTGGCCAACGTGGGCGACGCCAAGACGCTGGCCATTCACCCGGCGACCACGACCCACCAGCAACTGTCGCCCGAGGAGCAACTCTCGACCGGCGTGACACCGGACTATGTCCGGCTGTCCGTGGGTCTGGAACACATCGACGACATTCTCGCCGACATCGAAGGGGCCCTGGCGAAGGTGTGAGACGCGACGTGGATTCGTTCCAATGCGCTCGGCAACACCCCGGGGCGCGTCGGAGTGAAGAGGCGTTCTCGAAGACCTCGGACACTGGCGGACAGGGATTGGCAACGGTGGCGCGCTCGCCCAGCACGCGACCGGCCGCGGGAAGCGCCGCCCCCCTGTGGGTGGGCATCGTCAACATCATGCCGCGAGCCGAGAACTACGAACCCTATCTGACCCGTCCC
>PMNO01000267.1 GCA_003161835.1 Myxococcales bacterium
AGCGCCCGGGCCATGATTGCGCGCGCGCGTGCGCTGCGTTCGTCAAACCGTGACAGTGCGGTCGCGGGCGGCTGCATATCGAAGCCGGTTACGCCGCTCGCCTCGACCGACAGCGCGGCGCTGGAGGGACAGGGACTGCTAGTTACAGGTCCCGCGGGTGCACGCGGGTCCGGGAGGCGGGCTCTCGCAGGCGTCGCCGGCGTTCGCCACCAAGTCCCCGGCGCTGTCTCGCCAAACGGTGAACCAGACTTCGCAGGCTTGCGAGCAGTAGCAGACTCTTTCCACCGAGTAGCACAGAGATCCGTTCGCTCGATAGATCTCGGTCAAGTACCGCATCTGGCCTCTTCTCCGCCGCCGCCAGGGCGCTGGCCACTCACGCAGACAGCGACCAACGCAGCGCCAGGAAGAATCGAATTGGTCGCCAAGCGGTCACGGAATAGAAATACGCCTTTCTCGTTCCCTGGGCGGGCATGGCGCGCGGAAGGAGCCCGCCCCGGTCTCGCCCGCGATGCCGGGCGAGATGGTGCGCTGCGAGAACGGTGACCTTCGCTCACACCGCGCGCGCGCGCAGAGAAGAGATCGACGCCAGAGCGGCGAAGTCGCGGTCTTGGTGGACCACCTCCAGGTCGTGCCGGATCGCGCAAGCGGCAATGAGACAGTCGACCGAGGAACGAATCGTCAACCCCGTGCGTCGCGCCCGGCGGTACAGGTCCACCGCTTCCTCGANNAAAGCCCTGCAGTACCTCTTGAACCACGGGAAGGCAGGTCACCACGTCGTCGAACGCGACCAAAGATTCGAGATCCAGGGGTTTTGTCTTTCGGAACACCCCGATCCAGACCGATGTGTCGACCAGAGTCAGCGACGGGCTCCGCGAGATCGCCGGGACGGCTCCCGGCGCGCCGCTGGGAGGCTACCGCTCCAGAGTCCGGAACCGGCCAGGGTGAGGATCTGTCTGGCNNAAGCACAAGATTTGTGCGTTTCATGTGTATAGGTTGCCACCGATGTCCTGCGGCAGCAACAGAGAAGCGTGGCCCGGACCGGTACAAACCGGCCCGGGCGTGAGATGGCTGCTGGGTGGCTTCGTGGTGGCTACTTCGCCGCCGTCGGCGGAGCCTGGACCTTGATCTCCTTGGCTCCTTCGGCCTTGGGTTCGGTCTTGGCGCCCTTGTCCTTCTTGGCCGCCTTCTTCGATTTCTTCGCGGCCTTGTCGCCGGCGGGAGCTGCTGTGTCCGCGGCCGGCGCGCTGGCCTCGGCGAGAACACGTGCCTTGCTGGTGTGGTGCATGGACGGCGCCGCGAGAGCGGAGCCTGTGAAGAGAGCGACGAGAGAGACGGCGAGCATGCTGTTGCGAATCATGGTGATCTCCGGTGTTGTGAGTTGTTTGCTGTGTGCGACCGACGTGACAAGGGATTGCATCGGTGATGCCAGAGCGCGGGGCGCCCCAAGTCCGCGCCGCCGGCGGAGATGCGCAGGGCCAGCAGGTTGCGTGGGGCGTTCCTGCTGTGGCGGGAGCGCGCGATCGCCGCTGTTTGGCTCTGGCTGCCCGGGCTGTCGCGCCGCCCGCGCGACGAGGCCGCCCCGCCGGTCCATGGACCGACGCGTCGAGCGAGGCCGACGCGGTGGTCGTCCCGAGCGCGCGCCTTCGGCGACCTACTGGCTGATGGGGGTCCGCTGGCAGTCGTTGGTGACGTCGATGGTCGGGCCGTGGTCGATGACCTCGAAGTCCGTCGCCTTGAGGCTGCCCAACGCGTTGCCGTCGAAACCGACGTCGGTCCATTTGACCGTGCTCAGGGCGTCGCTCTGGGCCGTGAGGGCGATGTTGCCTCCGTCGGCCATATACATGCCGTATTTTTGCAAGGCGCGCGCAACGACTTGAGCGGCGGGGCTGAGCGCGCTCAACGAAACGCTGCCTTTGAGGCGCAGATGCCCACCATACGGGATTGCGGTGGCGGGGCCGGTGGTGTTGGTGCCGTGGGTGGCGGGGGCGACGAATTTTTTCATCCGGATCATGTTGTTGGGCAGGATGAATCGGATGGCGTGATTGATGGCGCCCGCCGCAATCTCCTCGGCCGTGAAGAGCAGGGGCGCAATCGGAAATCCGGCGGCGTCGGCGCTGGTGCANNCCGTTGACCTTCGACGTGTCCCAGATGGCCAGACATCCGGCGCGGAAGGCCCCCGTCGGGTCGATGGTGCCGTGGTAAATTTCGTACAGGCGGTTTTCGGAACGCGCGACCAACAGCAGGTGGCAGTCATCGCCGTTGTCGAAGCCAAAGCAGTTGTAGCCACTGAAAGGCGACGTGAACACCGGATTCATGCCGTCCGTGAGTTCGACCAGGCCGCCGCTCGGCACCGGCACCGGCGCCAGATCGCAATCGGGATCGTAGTGAAAATCGGGGGCGGCTTGGTAGGCGCGCTTCGCGGTTCCCGCCGGAACATCCAGCGCCACGATGCTGAAATCGACCTTGATCTTTCCGCCGCCACCGAAACCGTTGGGGCCTGCGAAGCCCACCATCCAGGACGTGATTGCGGCCGAGTCCGCGGCGATCGCGGCGGACGATACGTCCTGATACCAGGGCGCTCCCGACGGGAAGTAGCCTCCGTTCACCTGCGTCGCGACGGCTCCTCGTCCGGAGGTGCCGGTTCCGCCGGTGCCCGCCCTGCCGCCGGTGCCCGGTCCACCGCCCTTGGCCGATGCGCCGCCGGTGCTCGCCGCGCCTCCGGTGGCCGACGCGCCGCCTGTGCCCACCGCGCCGCCCTTGGCCGACGCGCCGCCAGTGCTCGCCGCGCCGCCAGTGCTCGCCGCGCCGCCGGTACCCGTCGCGCCGCCGGTGCCGGTCGGGCTGGCTC
>PMNO01000018.1 GCA_003161835.1 Myxococcales bacterium
GTCTTCTGAGCATCGCTGATGCCGTCGAAGCTGATGCCGGCTACGCCGGTCAGATCGGCGGACTTCGTCCAGCCGGCCGGAAACTCGCTCTCGGCTTTGTAGACTTTGGCCGGGGCGGCGGCTGCCTCGCTGCCGGTGCCCTTCGCGGAATCGCTCGCCTTGTCGGCGCGTTCGCCTCCCGCGCCGCCGCCGCCACGTGGCCCCATCTCCCGTCCGATCAGGAAGCCCGCCAACAGGCCGACAGCCAGGGTCCAGGGCCAGATGTTCGATCCGCCGCTCTTCGCTTGACTGGGTTCGCTCGCCATGGCGGCGATTCATACATGGCGCGGCCGGGCGGTGCCAGCGGTGTCTGGCGGCGACCGCCGAAAAGCCGGCCACCGCAATCAGTGAGGCGCTGGGGGCCCGAAGGTCGTCGACACGGCGTGATGACCACGTGGTCCACCTGGCCCGGGGCTTCCTTGACATCATTCTGGGATTGCGGGAACTTGCGGTCCGGTTCGGATCCCTGATCTGCTCTGATCGGCTGGATGACTATTCCGCACGCGGTCCGGTGGGCCGGGTATGGCCGATTCCCACCGCCAGGTTGCCCCACGTTATGACAAGCAAACCATTGTCCCCCACGAGGCCCGAATGAACACGTTACGGACGGAACCCTTCGCTTCTTCTTCGTCTTCNNCTTCAATGACGACCGCGCTTCGATTTTCCAAGCGATCGCTGCCCCTGCTCGCCGTTGCTTTGCTGACGGCGGCGTTGGTTTCGGAGCGTCCCGCGTTCGCCGCCGAGGCCGCGGGGGCGACCTTGACACCGACTGCGAGCGCGCCCGCCGCCGGCGCACCGGCAACCCTTCCCGCGGCGATCCCCGCCGACAAGCCCCACGCGGGTGGCGCGGGGTTGGGCTTGTCCCCCAACACGCCGCAGATTGGTTCCGGCGCGATGATCTCCGCGCAGTCCGCCGCGGATCTGGTCCCGACCACGTCCGCCGCGGGCGTGGACGAATGGAAGTTCACGTTTCACGGCTACATGCGCGGTCCGATGCGGTTCAGCTGGGGTCCTCCCACGCCGACCAAGGGTGACGCCAACACGGGTCCGGGATTCATGCCGTCGGACGCGCCCGCGGGCACCCAGTTTCACGGCAAGCCGCGCGTGCCGGGTGCCAGCTACATTGCCTGGGAGTACACCAACACGGTTCCCGATCCCTGGGCGCAGCTAAATTTTTCGTACGGCAATTCGCGCGCGTTGATGACCGTCATCGTCGACAGCTATGGCCAGACGTCGGCGGGCTATCGCGATCTGCAATCGCAGCAAGGCATCGACCAGGCGTTCCTGACGTTGAATTTCCCCGAGGCGTTCGGCGATCACGGCGGCCTGGTCTTGAACGTCGGGTCGTTCCAGAACCGGTACGGCACCGCCGGCAAGTACGACGCGGGCATGTATGAAACCTATTTGTTTGGCCGCACCCACGTGGGTGGCATCACGGCGACCGCGAACATCGACACCGGCACCGAGTGGGGCCTGACGGCCGAGGCGGGTGGCGGCACCAAGCTGGAGGTGATCCCATTCCCCAACAATCAGCTTTTCCAGGTGTTCAAGGGAGCCGCCGCCGGGAATCCGGTGGCGACCAATCAAGGGTTCGGCTACCAGCGCAATCTGTCGGATCGCGACGCCGAGTACCTGCCCTACGCGGGTCCCGTGCCCCAGGGCTCCACGTTCCTGGCGCACGGCCACCTGGGCGCCGCCTACAAGAAGCTTTGGACCTTCGGGGCGCACCTGCTCTACACCTGGTCACCCGACGACAACTGGGACGCGACCAACTCGAATCAGGTGAATGTCTCCGACCACACCCCGCGCGCGACCGCCCCGAGCAAGGGCAGCATGACCATCTTTGGCGGCGACGTGCGCTTGAACGGGGGCGCCTTCGGTGATGGCTACCTGGGCTGGTCGCACATCAGCGCCAAGAACATCAATGTTCTGTCCGACGCGGTGGAGGTGTTGCATTCGTTCGGTGGCTGGCAGTTCAAGCAGAATTTCTTCGGCGTCACGTTCAACCCGCACACCGGCGCGTACGCGGGTCCCCAGAACGAGAGTGGCACCGTCGACACGATTGAATTTCAGTACGCGTTGAGCTTCGGTTCGGTTGCGCGCTACCCGGTGGGGTTCTGGGGCGACGGCCCGGATCTGGTGACCACCGTGTTCGGGATGTTGTCCATCGTGGACAGTCCGTCGGCGCAACTGCCGACCGGTTCACCGAACCCGATGTGGGACATGAGCACCAAGAAGCTGAAGCTGGGCGCCGACGTGATGTACACGCCGCTGCCGTGGTTCGGCATCGGTGGACGCTTCGACAATGTCCAGCCGGATCTCGACGCGAAGATGGGCGGCAACACCTTGAACTTCAGCGTGTTCTCGCCGCGCGCCGTGTTCCGCACCGCGTTCGTCACGCACGAGGCCTTGACCGTCATGTACCAGCACTACTTCCTGGGCAGCGCCGCGTATTCAATCTATCCCTATCAATGGGTGCCCAAGGCGGACGCTGATCTGGTCTCGGTCTCCGGCACGATGTGGTGGTAGCCGTCGTCGCCGCGGGCCGAGCGCCCGCGTTGTTGCGCAACGGATTCCTCGCGTCGCTGCTGCTCGTCGTTTCCGCCTGCGCCAGCTCGCCGGCCCCCCAGGGTGGCGCTGGGGGCAGCACCCCCACCAGCTCGGGCGGCGCGATGGCCTCGGGCGGCAGCTCCGGGACGGGCGGCGCCGGCACCGGCGGTGCCGCCGGATTCGTGCTGGGCACCGGGGGGCCGTTTCCATTTCCCCAAAACAGGAAGCCCGGCATGTGCTTGCTGACGACGGCCGCGAATGCCACGGCGGCGGTCCAGGCGGCGTATGACTCCTGGCGAAATACCTTCGTGACCGCGACCGGCGCGGGCTCTGGCTTGCGCGTTCGTCGGCCCGGCAATCAGGACGACACGGTCTCGGAGGGCATCGGCTACGGCATGATCGCGGCCGCGTATCTCGCCGATCGCGCGACCTTCGATGGTCTGTGGACCTATGCCAAGGCGCATCTCGACACCCACGGTTTGATGACCTGGCACCTCAACGCGGGCGGCTCCGTCAACGACGCGGGCTCGGCCTCGGACGGCGACGTCGACATCGCCTGGGGGCTGATCATGGGGTCCGACCAGTGGTCGTCGCCGACGTACCTCAACGACGCCAAGGCTTTGATAAACGCCATGTCCTCCAGCTCGATCGGACCCGACGGCATGTTGAAGCCCGGTGACGGTTGGGGAGGCACGCCGCTGACCAACCCCTCCTATTTTTCGCCGGCCTATTTCCGCGTGTTCGCCGCCGTTGCCAATGACGCCAACTGGAAGGGCGCCATCCTGGACCGAAACTACGAGATTCTCGCCAGCGTCACGGGGAACAATGGTCTGGTGCCGGATTGGACCAACAATCAGGGTGTCGTCGGCCAGGGCAACCTGCCCGCGATGGGCGGCGGCGGTGTGCACGACAACGATCACTACGGCTACGACGCCACGCGCACGCCCTGGCGGATTGCCATGGACTATTGCTTCAATGGCGAGCCCCGGGCGCTGGCGTATCTGACCAAGGTCGGGGCGTTCTTCAACGGGGTGGGGGCCGCCAACATCGGGGACCAGTATGCGCTCGGCGGCATGCAGACCATGGGCAACAAGAACATGGCCTTCATTGGCCCGGCGGGAGTGGCCGGCATGGCGAGCCACCAGACGCTGGTCGACGGCGCGTTCAGCTATGGCGCGACCAACAATGGCGGCGACGGAGCCTATTTCCCGCAGTCCCTGCGCGTGCTGTCGATGCTGATGATGTCGGGGAATTTCGTCGACTTCAGCAAGCCGCGCTGAGCNNGTCAGGGCATCATGTTCCAGAAGTTGCCGCTCATCGTGAGCAGCGACAGAGCGCCCCACGACGCGTGGTAGTAGGTGAACACGCCGTTGATGCCCATCGTCGCGGGCACCGTGCTGCCGTTGACCACCGCGCCGTACGCCAGGCTCAAGAAGGCATCGTGGCCGCCAATCATCGCCGCGGTCCCGGCCGGACCATAGAACGCCATGCCGGCGGCGTAGTCGCCCAGGATGCCCGATGGATTGCCGCCCGCCACGGTGTAGCCGTCCCGAATCGAGGTTGAGCCGGCGTAGAAGGCCACGATCAGGTCGAGGTACGTCTTGGCTCGCGCGTCGCCGTTTTCGCAGTAGTCGAGCGCGATGCGCCACGGTGTTCGGCAGGCGTCATAGCCGAAATGGGGATCCGTATTGGGATCGTTGTTCGGCCCGTTGACGCCGGCCCCCTGCGCGTTGGCCCAATTGGGCACGAG
>PMNO01000315.1 GCA_003161835.1 Myxococcales bacterium
CGGCGGGAGTGGTGGTCGGCTTCGGGGTCGGACCCATGGTGATCGTGACGGTGATGTGGTGGCGAGGCGCCTGCGTCGGGCGGTGCCGGATCGCGGCGCAGTTCCGACACCAGGTGACCCAGTTCAGGAAGAATCAACCGCTCCCACGCCAGGCGGATAGCGGCAGGCGATCCAGGGATCAGGAAAACCGCGCCGCCAGCCACCGTCCCCGCACAGGCGCGCGACAGCATCGCCGCCGGACCTATCTCGGCGAAAGACAGCATGCGAAACAACTCACCGAATCCGTCCAGGCGTCGGTCGAAGAGGGGCGCGATCGCGTCGACCGTGACGTCCCTGGGTGCGACACCCGTGCCACCCGTGACCAAGATGACGTTGGCGCCCCTGGCCACCGCGAGAGGCACCCCCGCGTCGGCCCCACCCGGCTCCGCATTCTGGTCTGCGTCCCGTCCCGCACCGCCGCAGTACCCAAGCACGCAGGCGGCAATACGTTCGGGATCGTCCGGGACCAGTTCTCGTCCAACCACCCAGAGCCCGGCCTGACCAGCGAGGGTTTGCAGCAGCGCCCCACCCGCGTCGGTCTCCAGCGTGCGCGTGTCCGACACGGAAATCACTGCGACTCGAATCGCGGGCCCCGATTGCGCGGCGGCTCTGTGCTCGGCGATACCCAAGACGCCATCCTAGCAGCCTCGCGGTGCCATCGTTGACGAGGTGGACGGACCGTGGCATGAACCGCCCATGTCGCTGTTGGGATCATGCAAGGATGTCATCGTCGGGCGCGCCGTCAGGTTGATGAGCGATCCCCGCCTCACGAAATTGGCCAGCAGCCCACGCGTCATGAACGCGGCCATGAAGGCCTTGAGCGTCGGCGGCAACGTGAAGACCGAGCTGACCAAGGCCACGCGACTCGTGGCGGGAGCCTTCGGAATCGCCACCGAGGAGGAGGTAACGGCCCTCCGTTCGACGATCCAGACCCTGGAAGATACAGTGGCGATCTTGGAAGCCCGGGGCGCGGGTAGCGGCCCATCCCGGTCCGAGGGTCCGGGCGCACGTCCCGCATCATTCGGTTGAGCGGGCACCGCCCCAACGCGCACGAGCTGATCGTCCCGGCGTTGGTCGCATTTCTGACCAGCGCGCGTTCTGTCCAAGGTCTGGCCTGACCGGGTCCGGAGCGGCGCTGGCGATCCGGTTATCAGCGATCGCCAGTCGGCTCTGTTAATGTGAAACAATCCGGCATGCCGAGTGCGCGGCGGCTGGATCGTGATGCCGCTTTCACCTCTCACCCCAGCCTCCCCTCGTTACTACGTCCGCCGCCGGGGCGGCACCGTGAGCGGTCCATTCGAATCGGCTGCCATCGTCGCCATGCTGGCCGACGGCCAGCTGGAGGGCGGAGCGGAAATATCCGCGGATCGCGAGGACTGGCGACCGGCGAGAACGCTTGCAGCGCACACGCCGCTTTTGGCACGGCCCGAGACCGCCGATCCAGAGCTGGCGCCGCTCGATCTGGGAATCGACGACGGCATCCTGTTGGCGCCGCTGGAGATGGATTTCGGGAACTCCCCTGATGGCGGGGGGGCCCACGCGCCACCGTGGCACAACAGCCCAGGCGATGGCGGCACCGACAACGGGGGCGGCGATTCCGAGGGCGTTGATCAGGGCGTGAGTTTGGAATTGGTGGAACGCAAGCCGGCTTCACGCGGGGCCGCTCCGTACGAGCCGCTTGGAATGCGCGCCCCCGACTTCGCCCCGAGCGAGAGCGAGAGCCCGGCGCCCGGCACGTCCCTGGCCCCACGCGCGGGCTCGTCCCATCCCGTTGGCGAGGACGCTCCCCTGCCGGTTACCGTCGCGAGCGAAGCCAGCGCGACCGTCGCATCGTTGCTGCAGGCCGAGCTCGAACCCGCGTCGGACGACGCGACCAAACCGGTGCGCCTGGACGAGGCGAAGCCCGTGCCGCTCGAAACGCGTGTGCGCCCCCGAACCCTGACCGCGGCCCGTGGCGGCGGCGCCGCGCCAAAGTCGCCCGGTAGATGGCGATCTTTGCGCCGAATGCTCTGGACGGCAGGCACCGTCGCCGGGATATCCGTCGTCGCCGTGGTCGCCGTTCTCATGGACCTGCCGGACCGGTTGCGCGGCGAGCCAGAGCGGGCCGTGATTCTGGGACCGGTCGAAAACCAAATCGCCCAGGACCATTTTCAGGCTTTCTCGGAGGGCGCGCGCCTACTCGAGGAGGCGGCCGGCGCTCGCTCCCACGTGCCTATCACGCGCGCCACCGCCGCCGAGCTCCTGGCGAGCTCGGTGGTCATTCACGGCGGCGACCGGGGCCGCGTTGTGCACGCGGAGGCACTGCTCGACCTGAAGACCGAACCGAAGGCCCCAGCCGCCCGGACCGCTCGTGCCCGAGCGTTGGCGTGGGTGGCGCTTGCGAAGGGCCGCTGGAAGGAAGCGGACGCGATCTTGGCAGCCGCCGCCGGATTGGCCGAATCCGATCGCGCCGCTCTCCGAGGCTGGGCGGCCCTGGGCCGGCAGGATGCCTCACGTGCGACGGCGGCCTTTGAGCTGGCGGTGCAAGCGAACCCGGCGCCGGCCCCTTCGCGCGTCGCGGCCCGATACGCCCTGGCTCGCGCCCGCGAGGCCGACCTGTCGCCCGGCGCCGAGGACGCATTTCGCGCCGTTCTGGCCCAGGCGCCCGCGCACTTCGGAGCCGCGCTGGGCCTGGCGCGGGTCTCGAAGTTGTCCGCCACGAGCCGCCTCAAGCTCGTGGAGACAGTGATCGCCAAGCAATCGGGCGATGCGTCGCGCCCGGAGCTTGCGGAGGCGTACGTGTTGATGTCGCGGTCCGCCCGCCAAGCCGGACTGCTGGATCGCGCGGAGGCGGCGATGAAACACGCGCGGGAGTTGGACCCGAGCAGTGTCGCCGTGGCGGTGCTCGCGGGGGACCTCCTCCTGGCGGACGGCCGCACCGAAGACGCCGTGGCGCGCTACCGCCTGGCCCTGGCGGCGCCGGTGAGCGCCGTGCCGACGTCGTCGGTGCGGTTTGCGCGCGTGGCGGCGCTCGTCGAATCGGCGCGCGGCAACGAGGCGACGGCGGCGCTCGCCGATATCGCCAGACGAATGCCGGGTGATCCGCGGGTCGCCTTTTGGCGCGGACGGGCCGAGGAGCGCGCGCATCCCGCCGACGGCGCCGGCGCGGCCGCCGCCGAACGGGACTACCGGGAAGCCCTGGCGCGGGATCCACGTTTCTTGCCGGCCCGCCTGCAACTCGCGCGGCTGTTGCTGGATCAGCACCGAAGCGCCGACGCCCTGACGGTCCTTCGGCAGGCCGAAAAACAAGGCAGTGCGCCCGTGACGGTGCGGGTGGCGCTGGGTCGGGCGCTGTTGACATCCGGGAACGCGATCGAGGCCGTGCGAACCTTTCGCCAGGCGATCGCATCGGACGCGAAGAGCCCGGCCGCGCATCTAGGTCTGGCCGCCGCGCTCGAGGCCGGAGGCGATNNGCGCGCCTGGCCGCGGTGCTGGTCAAGCTGGGTCGCAAGGAGGAGGCGCTTGCCACGCTGCAGAAGGAGATCGCGCGCGGCTCGGCCAGCAACAATGTCCTGGTCGCCACCGACGGCGGCGCCGCCAACAAGGTCGTCGCGGCGCGGCTGGCCCTGGAACTCGGACATACGGACGTTGCGCGCACGCTGGCACAGGCGGCGGTCGCCGACGATCCGCGCACGCCGGGTGCGCTGNNCGGCGCGCCCTCGCGGTCGATGGCTCCGCCGAGGTCCAGCTGGAATACGGCCGCGCGCTGGCGGCGATGGGCCGCGCGGAGGACGCGCTGGCGGCGTTCGCGCAGGCGGCTCCCCTCGCCGAGGCCGCGGTCGAACGCGGACGCATCCTGCTGCGACGCGGGGATGTCGAGGCGGCGTCAAGGGAACTCGCGACAGCGACCGCGGGTTTGCCCGGAAACGCCGAGGCGTTCTTGCTGATGGGCGAGGCCGAAGATCGTCTGGGACACGTCACGCGCGCGGAGGCCGCGTGGAAAACCGCGGTCAGATTGGCGCCTGGCTCCGGTGAGTCTCGATATCGTTTGGGCCGGTTGCAGCTCGATCAGGGGCAGGCTCCGCTCGCGCTCGGAAATCTACGGGCGGCAGGCGAGCACCTGTCGGGCGGGCCGAGG
The DNA here is from genome assembly GCA_003161835.1 of Myxococcales bacterium. Lineage (GTDB taxonomy): Bacteria > Myxococcota_A > Polyangia > Fen-1088 > Fen-1088 > FEN-1088. Next base: position 4,157 of record PMNO01000315.1, read on the forward strand.
CGAGCGGGTGAATCCGACTGGCAGGTGGACCTCTACTTCCAGCTCGGCTTCGCGGAGCTGCGTCAAGGATCCAAGGCGCGCGCGGTCGCGGCGTTCCGGCGATACTTGGATGTCGCATCGGCGGACGCGCCGGCGCGGGCGGAGGTCGCGCGACAAATGCGGGAACTCGCGCCGTGAATGCGGGTTCGGAGCGCGTGAGCCTGGACTTCGAACGCGAGCCGCCGCGAAGCCGTGGGCACCGCTTCAAATCTGGTACGCGACGCTCGGCCCGAAGAAGAAGTAGGGAAAGAAGTATCCAATGTCGAACTTCAGGGCGAACCCCGGAACGTTGGGCAGACGCACATCGAGGCCGGTGACAACGTTGACGATCGGATAAACCGTGGGCACGTGACCGTCAGAGAATCGGGAGGGGCTGCCGGGCGAGTCCATGCTCCCCTCGGTCCCCCTCAGCTGAGCCTCGGTGCAGGGTCCGCGCGTGCACCCGGCAATTATGGGAAAACACTTCGTCGGATCCCCGGGGCTGTTCGCGCAACCAGCGGTTCCATCCGACGTACGCAACATCCGCCCCTTGGTGATCCCAATGCCCACTCCGCCGCCATAGTGAATTCCGAAGGTGTCGTTGAACTCGGTGTGCAAGATGAACGCGGCGTCGACCGAGTATGCGGCCAGCCCGTCGAACTGCACGTAGTCGGTTTCGATGGAAGGATCATTCCCCTTGCCCAGCCAGTTTCCCGCGTTGGGCGCCAGCGACTGATACGCGACACCCAGTACGAAATCGAAGTTGCCGCTGCGACGAAAGAACTCCAACCCAGTGGTGTACGACGTCAACGGCACGCTCGAATCCAGGAACAACCCCAGCAGCCATTTGGGCACCGAGGTCAGGCGCAGGCGCGCCCCGACTCCAAAGCGCGCTGGCGACGCCGCCTGCGCGGCGGCATCCACCATGGGCACGCCCGCGTTCGCGCCGACTGGATCTATTCCCGATGACGTATCCTGCGGACTGGGCGCGGGCACCGCGACCGACGGCGCCGGGATGGCATCGGTGGCGGGCGCGGGAACAGCGGCGGCGGGCGCGGCGCCCGGCATCCCCTCCGGAGCTCCGACGGGCTCTGCGGCCCGGACCGCCATACCCGAGAACCCCGTAAGCACAAAAACCATGAACAAAAGCCATGTTCGAACCATGCGGCCTCCGTGGAGAAATAAGTCGACCGGCGGCATTATATACAGCTCGACGGCTCACGCGCCGTTCCGCTTGGGAATGGCCTACGGGGGGACTGGACTGGAGGCCACGGCGGCGCGCAACCGCCGCTGCTTCTGCCGGTGTCGATAGGCGCGAATCAAGAACACGATGCCGACAATCGACAGCGCCACCATGATTCCGTGTTCCGTATGCCGCGCCATCATCACGACCCGGTCGAGCTGGCCGCCGAAGAACCACGCGACGTACACCAGGACCGGAACCGAGATGGCGGCCGCCAGAGTGTCGTAGATGAAAAATACCGACGGCCGCAGGTGCAGCATTCCCGCCGAGAAGAAGATCGAGAATCGCAGGCCGGGCGTGAATCGGCCCAAGAACACCACCTTGCTGCCGAACTTGCGAAAGTAGGCCCGCACCCGCCGCTGGCGCCGTGGCGTGAAATAGCGGCGGGCCCAAGGGCTGGCCAGGACCCGGCGTCCGAACCAACGTCCCATGAAGAACGCAAAGGTGTCGCCGACCAAGACCGCGGTGAAACAAACGGCGAACGCCCGATGCAGGTGCAGGACGCCCTTGTAGGAGAAATACCCGGCCGCCAGCAGGGACACGTCCTCGGGGATCGGCAACCCGAGTCCGCACAAGAGCAGAATACCCGCCAACCACATATAGGCCCCCAGCGGGGTCATGGCGGACAGGTGCTCAATGAACCACTGCATCTGCTGCTCGGCAGGTGTTTGAATATCACGAACGGTGATTGTCGTCGCTCGGTTCGCTTCAGATCGCTCTTTCCCCGACGGTCACGGGTCGGCCCCCGGGGGGCTCACCCAACAATCACCCGTCCTGC
>PMNO01000242.1 GCA_003161835.1 Myxococcales bacterium
GCGTTGACGGTCGCCAGCTCCCAACGGACCAGGCGTTCACCGCCCGATTTGAGGGGCAGGGCGCGTACGCCGCTCCCTCGGATCAGATCGCGGCCCGGGCGGCCTATCATCTCGTGGCGCCGGTGACCGGTCACCTGTTCGAGGCGGTCGTTCCAGACCGTGATCCNNTCGATCCCGGAGAACGGCTTGACGACGTATCCGAAGGCGCCGCCGTGCACGGCCGCGATCGCGTTTTCCAGGGTCGCGTCCCCGGTGATCAGCACCACCTCGATGGAGGGGTCGAGCGCCCTCAAGCCTGAAATCAGATCGATTCCACTGCCGTCCGGTAGACGAACGTCCACGAGCGCCAGATCAATGAGGTGGGCGGCTGCGCGTCCGAGAGCCGCGGCGGCGGTGTCGACGACGTCGACCGACACATCCAGCGTGCCGACGATCTCGGCGAGGTTCTCGGCCAGATCCAAGTTGTCGTCGATGTNNCGTCGGGCAGGGTGATGAGAAAAGACGCCCCCGTGCCGCCCGGAGCCTCCGGCTCCAGAGCGATCGTGCCACCGTGCGCTTCCACGATCCGCCTGCAAAGCGCCAACCCGAGGCCAGTCCCCTTGGCTTGCGTCGTGAACAGCGCCTCGAAGACGCGTGCACGCACGTCGGGCAGAATCCCGGGGCCATCGTCGCGCACACGCAGCGTGGCGGCGTGGTCCACGCGCGCGGCATCCACCGTGATGTGTCCGGTGCCGCCCATCGCTTGACTGGCGTTGGTGAAAAGGTTCGACAGGACCCGGACCAGTTGACTGCGATCGACTTGCAGCAGGATGTCGGGGTCGTGATCGGTCGCCGTCGTCACCTCCACCCCCGCGGGGACCTGCGCGCTGCTTATCGCCGCGGCCACCAAGGTTCGCACCCCGACCGATTCACGCCGGGGCGGCCGGTTGCGGGCCAGCTCCAACAACTCGGTGATGGTCTTGCTTGAGCGTTGGACCTCCGCCGTGATCTTGTCCAGGTGTCGCCCCAGACGGGGATCGGTGGGGTCCTTTCCCAGGTGCTGGCGCAGCAGGTACACCGACGATTCGATCACGCCCAGAGGGTTGCGCAATTCGTGGCCGATGCCGGCGGCGAATTCGCCAATCGTCGACAAGCGTTCCGCGGCGCGGTTCTTGGCGAGCAGATCCTCGCGGTAGGTTTCGAGCATGATGGCCAGTTCCAAGTCCATGATTTGGTGCATCGCCCGGACGGTGTCGACCAGCCGGGCCGGCTCCGCGGCCAACTGTTCCTGCGCGACCTCGGCCAGACGCACGCGAATGCGATTCATCGCGGTCAGCATGTACGACTGGGGCAGCGAGATGCGAACATGCATGCGCCCGATGCGACAGCGCCGTTCGAAGTACGACTCGTCGTGCGGGCCCAGCAGCAGGTCGTGCAGCCAGCTCACCAGCGTCTGCTTGAGGCGGTCGATCTGCGCCTGTCCGCCGGTGATGGCGGCGCTGGCGCCGGGATGACGCTGAATGGCCGCGTAGAAATCGTCGATAATCCGGGGAAAGGCATCCTCGGCCAGGGGATGAAACCGGCGCAAGAGGTCGGTCGACCGGTCGTCGAAATCGACGTACTCCTTGATGGCGTCGAAGAATTTCTCGCCAGGCACCGGCTCGGGTCTTATCACACTTCGTGGCCCGTCCCTTCCCCGTTGCCCGTCGGTATTTGGCGGGCTTGCTCAACGCGCCGATTCATGCCCGTATCGAGTGCAGTGGCCATGCCACCGCAACCGGCGGACCGTCATCCTTTGAACGACCCACGATCCACAGACAATTCAGGCACAGGTCTTGCGTTCTTGCATCAATGAGTCGCAAATGACCGTCACGCGATCGAATTCCCATCGCCCTGGAATTGTTTGGGCACGTGTTCCAAACTACTCGAAAGGGGAGGGCCTTTCATGTCGACGGAACAGACCATCAGGTTGACGATTCTGGCGTTTGGAGCCGGACTCGCGGTGCCGCTCGCGTTGCAGCTGTTCTTGACCCTGCGGACCGCTCAGCGAACGATAGCCTCGACGAGGCTGCGGATGGAGCGGACACTGGATGGCCTGGATGGGGTCATTGCGCGGTTCCAGGGCGCTTCGCCCACGACGCAAGCTTTGTCCGCTTTTGGGGCGGCGTTGGTCCCGGCCGCCGCGGCCGCGTTCAAGGCCTGGCGAGAGGCGGCCGCGGCGGCAGATGCGCCGGGTCCGCCCCCGATAGAGAACACGTCATCAAGGGAGAATGGTCATGCGAGAACGTGAAAGCATCCAAGGTTTTACAGGTGGGCAAATGTTGTGTGCCTTGCTCGGGGGCGTCGCCGCCGGGGTGGCGATCATGTATGTGAACGCGCCACGCTCGGGCGCGCAGACGCGAGCCCGTCTGCAATCGGTCGTCGATCGGGCGCGCGACAAGGTGAGCAATGCGCCGCACGCCCTGCGCGAGGCGACCGAGGCGGCGCAGAAGGCCTTCACCGAAAAGCTGGCCGAAGAGCTCGAAAAGAGCGCCTGACCGCCAAGAGCGCCGGAAGAGCGCCGGA
>PMNO01000445.1:0-910 GCA_003161835.1 Myxococcales bacterium
CTGATTTCGAGTCAGGTGCCTTTAACCACTCAGCCACCGTTCCGCGCAAGCCGCTGCTAAGACGCATTGCGCTGCGTTCCGAGCGAACACATTGTGCGTGCGTTTGCGTCAGGGGCAAGCTCATTCGCAACGCTGGCCGGCGGCAGCAGCCGGTGGGGACGTCTGTCGAATTGGCTTGCCGTTCACCTTAACTCTCCCAAAATAGAGGACGTTCGCAACGTGCGGATTGTTTGACAAACGGAAGCCAATGTAGCTCAGCGGTAGAGCAACGGTTTCGTAAACCGTAGGTCCTCGGTTCAATCCCGAGCACCGGCTCAGCGATTGTTTGGGTTTCTCATCCCAGCGCTCCAACCAGTAGATTTATGGCCACGGCCAGGATCACGGTGTTGTACGCGAAGGACAGGACGGAGTGCAGCAGCACGGCGCCCCGCAGTTCCCGGCTGGTCACCGCGGCGTCGGAGACCTGGAAGCACATCCCGATGGTGAACGCGAAGTAAGCGAAGTCGAGATACGACGGCGGCTGCTGATCCGGGAACCTGACCCCGCCCTCTGGGTTGCCCCGGTCGCGATAGTGCAGATGGGCGTATCGCAGCGCGTACGCGGTGTGGGTGGCCGCCCAGGCCGCCGCGATTGCAACCAAAAGGAGCGGCAAGACCGGGGCGTGAGATTGAAGAACACCGTGGTGCTTCTGGCGCAGCAGGTACCCCGTCGCGAGCAGGCTGAAGGCGCTGGCGCCGATGGTGAGGAGCCAGANNCGCCCGATGGTTCCCCACGCGAGGCAGGTCCAAGCCAGGGCCCCTCCGTCCCAGGCCGCGACCAGGCGAGTCACCCGACCCCAGTCCGCGGGAGTCAGTGCTCCGGCCAGCACACCGATCAGCACCGCCGCCACGAAGTGCACGTGAGCCAGGTG
>PMNO01000445.1:991-7290 GCA_003161835.1 Myxococcales bacterium
GCTCCGTGCCCCGGGCCGAGCACGGCCTTCAACGCCTCGGCGTATTCAAAGGGGCCGATATTCTGATCGGGGGTGTGGCAACCCAAGCAGACCTCGGCCGTGACCTTGCGCGAGGTTCCCTGTTTCTTGTCGATCGCGCGCACGTGCGCGGCGCTCGGGCCGTGGCAGCTTTCGCACCCCACGTTGGCCATATAGGTCATGAGGGTTTCGAACCTCCGTGTTCCCCCCGGTTGAAGGTATCCGGTCATGTGACAGCCGAGACACGCCGGATCGCGATCGTGCTTGTTCTTCTGCAGGGTGATGAGCGCGTGCGCGTGGTCCGTGGTCTTCCACTGCTCGACCTGATCCTTGTGGCACATGCTGCAAGATTCGTTGCTCGAGTAGGTCCAGCTTTCGTAGACCTCGGGCTCCTTCTGTTTGTTCTTGCGTCGGAGCGCGGCCGCGGCTTGGTCTTCCGCCATGTGAACCCGTTCGATCTCGACCCGTTCGGCCAGTGCGACCCCTGGATGTTCGGGAATTGCGTTCGTCAAGGGCAGCACGAAGTCCTCGAACGTCGGGGTGGCGCCTCCGGGCGGCAGCGCGCGCACGTCGAGACGACCGAGCGCGTGCCCCAGAATTCCGGCGTGGACGATCCGTGTGCGGCCGACCATCGTGGGAGCTCCCTGCGCCAGACCCTCGGCCTCGTGGCCGAGAATCACCACGTCCACGTCGGCGACGGTGGGGCTGTTCAGGATCTCCTTGACCCGCGCGAGCCCTGCCGTCACGTGAAACAGGCCCACCACAAGCTGCGCGCCGCGCGCCCGGAGCGATTGGGCCGATGCATGCGCCGCCTCCGCCGCATCGGTGGTGTGAAAACCCCAGCGCCGCAAATCAGCCGCGCGCGCGGCGGGCAGATCGAGAATCCCGAAGATGCCCACCGGATGGCCGCCCGCGTCGACAAGTTGATCGGCGGGGAAGGGGCGTTCGTCGCCTTTGCCCAGCAGGTTCGCCGCCACCACGGAAAGCTTGGCTGCCTTCACGGCGGCCTTGAGGGGTTCTGTGCCGAGTTCGAGCTCCCGTTCCCCGAGGGTCACGGCATCGATTCCCATCCGGTTGTAGCTGGTGAGAATGATGGGCGTGCGCCTGCCGCGTTCGTACACGGTGTGGGGCAGGTCATCGTCGCCCGCGCCCGCCAGCAGATCGCCCGCGTCCACCTGGATCACAGGTCGGCCCTCCAGCTTGATGCGATCGACCAAGGTCGCTCGTCGGGACAAACCGCCGTTGGTTCCGGGCACGTCCGCCGACACGCGTCCGCGCAGATCCGACGTGTACAGCAGCGTCAGGTCGGGGCGCGCCGGTGGCGAGGCGGGGGCCACTGGTGCGCTCGATCCCGCGGCGCCGGCAGCGGCGGCGGTCGGCTCGGTGGGCGCGGCATGTCTTCCGCGAGCGCAAGCAACCGACAGACTGAACAGTCCGAGCAGCAAACACGCACGGCGCCAGTCCATGCCACATTCTACAACACACCCCGCATCCCGCGCGGGCCACACGCCGGGATGTCGGGACCCGGCCCGTTTTGTTATGGCTGGCAGGTCAACTTGATGGTCAAGGCCGCGCAGCCGTCGAGATTCGTGCGCGTGAATCCTCCGGCGGCGAACGCCGTGGGCGCCATCGGGTCGGTGATCTCACAGACGGTGTCGGCGAACGAGTTGTTGTCTTCGTCGCCCACCCAAAGCAACCAGGATTCACCGCCCGCCAGGAGATCGCGCGCGCGCACGGTGGCCCCGCCGGTGAGCGATTCNNGGCCCCCCGAATTTTTCCCCGGCCGGATCCCAGTCGCTCCCGTCCGGGTACTTCGGAGCGATCTTCGCGGAGACGGCCGTGATCATCCACTGGGACATCGGGTCGACTTCGCAGGCGCCCATGCCGGAACATCGCTGGCACGCGCCACAGAGCTCGCATGCTTCGCCGCCGTGTCCGCACCTTTGCACAGTGGGATTCCTGACACAGACAGTTCCGGCGCAGCAGCCATTCCCGCAGTTCTGCGGACCGCAGGCCACCGTTGTTCCCCCGACGCCGCCACCGCCAGCCGCGCCACCCGGGCCCACACCGCCTGCGCTCGCGCCGCCCGTGTCTGCGCCGCCGGTATTCGCCCCCCCGGTGCCGGCTCCGCCCGTGCTCGCTCCGCCCGTGCCATTGCCGCCGATCGCCGCGCCGCCCGCGCTCGCTCCGCCGACACCCATCCCGCCGGTGGATACGCCGCCGGAGCTCGTCCCGCCCATGGCCGCGCCGCCGCTCCCGTCGCCCCCACTTCCCGGGCTCCCCCCGGAGGCGGTCGGCTCCGCGCCACCCGAGCCGAGATCGGCGTTCGGTATGAGCGCGTCTGTTGAGCCCCCGTCGCGTCCGTTCATCTGCTTGGCCGGCTCGATGCCTCCGTGATCAACGGAGCAACTGGTGGGTAGAGCGACCAGGCCAATGACCGCGATGCCCAACAGCGTCGCACGCCCGGTGGGGCGGGCGCGGCAACGAGCTCGTGGACAGTCTGGCGGCATCGAGAGTTTCCCTCCACAGGAATCCGAGCGACCTCGGGGCGCACTCGTACATGATAGTCTATCGGCCGCAACAGGCCCATCGAGGAGTGACGCGTATGATCTTTTCCGCCGTGACAGAGTCCGTCGGTCGGACGCCCCTGCTGGAAATCAAACGATTCGACACCGGGGGCGCGCGCATCTTCGTGAAGATGGAATCGCGCAATCCCTGCGGCAGCGTCAAGGACAGGGTCGGGGTCGCCCTGGTCGAGGACGCGGAGCGTCGCGGGGTCTTGAAGCCAGGCGCCACCTTGGTCGAGCCGACCAGCGGGAACACCGGCATCGCGCTCGCCTTCGTTGCCGCCGCCAAGGGTTACCGATTGATGCTGACCATGCCGGAACACATTTCGAAGGAACGGGTTGCTTTCTTGCGGATGCTCGGCGCGCAGATCGTCTTCACCCAGGGGTCCCTGATGCGCGAGGCGGTCCGCAAGGCGGAGCAGATCGTCGAGCAGACGCCGGGCGCCGTGATGTTGCAGCAATTTCGCAACCCAGCGAACCCGGAAATCCACAGGCGTACCACCGCCGAGGAGATCTGGGCCGACATGGAGGGCGATGTCGACTTCTTCGTCTCCGGGGTTGGAACGGGTGGCACCATCACGGGCGTGGGGGAAGTGTTGAAGGCGCGCCGGAGCAGCTGCCGCGTGATCGCCGTGGAGCCCGAAGGGGCGGCCGTGCTATCGGGCTGCGTGGCGCGATCCCACCATCTGCCGGGATTGGGAGCGGGCTTCGTTCCCGACATTCTGAACCGCGCCGTGATCGACGAGGTCATCGCGGTCAATGAAGAACAAGCCGTGCGCGCCCAGCTGCAGCTGGCGCGCAGCGAAGGGATCGCGGCGGGCATTTCCAGCGGCGCGGCGCTGGCCGCGGCGATGCAATTGGCGCACCGGCCGGGCGGCGCGGGGAAGCGTTTCGTGGTGATCCTGCCCGACGGCGGCGAGCGTTACGCGGCCAGCCCCACCTTCATGGAGACCGTTCGGCTCATCGAAGGCTCCTAGCCACAAGCGACGGCGTGAGGCGTGTTGGTGGGAACACCAACTGATTGTGTTCTATGGAAGGTCACGCTTGTTCCGGCTCTCGTCACGCCCTAGATTGCGAAGGGCTCGGATTTCCCGCACCCAGGTAAAGAAGGAGGCTTCCATGGCCATCATCGCGCGATTCTGTTTCGATGTCCCGTTTGGCAAGAAACCCGAACTGATGAAACACATGAAGAAGTGGGATCCCCTGGCTCGCGAGCTCGGGTTCGCCGTGCCGCAGGTGCTGGTGGGCTCGATTGGCGCGCCCGAATCGCGGGTGGAACTCAATCACACGTTTGCCAGCTTGTCGGCGCTCGAGGCCGTGTGGGCCAAGCTGAACGATCCCCGCATGGCCGAGTATCAGAAGGACCTGGCGCCCTTCATCGTTCCGGGATCGCATCGCTGGGAGATCTTCCGCGTTCAGGAAATCTGAAGGGCATCCGCCCATCATGAAGGATCCACTCGTCCGGTTCGGGATCGCCATCGAGGATTCACTGCTCCGGGAGCTCGCTGGCCGAGCTCCAGCACCAGCTCGGTGAGGGCGTTCGGGCGGCGCACACGTAAATCCCCAGCATAGACGGCGTTGTACACCGCATATGGGGGGTCGATGGTGCCTGGCCCCCAATATTTGGGTTGACCTTTGACGATACCTTGCAGTACATTGCATCCCGTGCTGGTGCTCGGGCGGTTTCGCCCGAGCTTAAAGGGAACCCGGTGAGAATCCGGGGCTGCCCCGCAGCGGTAAGCGAGAACGAGGTTCACGACAAGCACTGACCCCTCGGGGTTGGGAAGCGGTGGACACTAGGAACCCGGCCCAAAGCCGGAGAGCTCGCGAGCCCGAAGACCTGCCAGCATCCGGCGCCGGGGAGAAATCCGACGACGGTCTCGACCTGGAAGCCTCGAGGGAGGCGGGAAGGTCCGAGCTGGCGCCAGCCTGATTCCAGGCGCGCCGGTCCCGGCCGCCGACCCCTTCCCGCCTGTCTTTCAGTCGCCCGCGGGGGCGAAGGTCGGTCCGAGGGCTCCTGCGGGAGCCTGGCGCCACGCGCGCGATCGGCACGCTCTTCTCCTCGTGGGATCCGAAGCGAACGCGGGATCACGAACAGAGGAGGGGACACATGTTGACCGAGACAAACGGCACCGGCACGGCACTGCCGCGCACACCAGTCCAGCGCAGCACGACGGAGGAGACCTACCCGCGAACGACGATGCGGGTCCGCAAGCGCAACGGCTCCGCCGAGCCCGTCGACGTGAACAAGATTGTCCGGGCGGTGAGTCGGTGCTGTGTGGGGCTCCTTGACGTTGACGCCATGCGGGTGGCGACCAAGACGATCAGCGGCCTTTACGACGGTGCCTCGACGCGCGAGCTCGATCAGCTTTCGATACAAACGGCGGCGGCGCTCATCTTCGAGGAACCACAATATGCGCGGCTCGCCGCGCGCCTCCTGGCCACGTACGTCGACAAGGAGGTCCGCGGGCAGGAGATCCACGCCTTCTCCCAGTCGGTGCTCACGGCCCAGCGACTCGGCCTCGCGAACGAGCGCCTCGCGGCCTTCGTCGGGTGCAACGCGCGGAAGTTGAACGACGCCATCACCGTGGAGCGCGACCGCGAGTTCGAGTACTTCGGCCTGCGCACTGTCTACGATCGCTACCTCCTGCGCCATCCGAAGACCCGGCTGGTCATCGAGACGCCCCAGCAGTTCTTCCTCCGGATCGCATGCGCCCTGTCGGAGTCAGTGCCCGAAGCGCTGGAGCTGTATCGCCTCTTCTCGACGCTCGAATACCTGCCGAGCTCGCCCACGATGTTCAACGCCGGGACGCGCCACGAGCAGCTATCGAGCTGCTTCCTCCTCGACTCGCCCGAGGATCACCTCGCGGGCATCTACCAGAAGTACACGGACGCGGCGATGCTCTCGAAGTTCTCGGGCGGCATCGGCATCGCCTATCACCGGGTGCGTTCGCGCGGGTCGCTCATCGAGAGCACGAACGGGCACTCGAACGGGATCGTGCCGTGGCTCAAGACCCTGGATGCGTCGGTGGCGGCGGTGAATCAGGGCGGCAAGCGCAAAGGTGCCTGCTGCGTCTACCTCGAGCCCTGGCACGCCGACATCGAGGAGTTCCTCGAGATGCGCGACAACACCGGCGACGACGCGAGCCGGACGCACAACCTCAACCTCGCCAACTGGATCCCCGATCTCTTCATGCAGCGGGTGGAAGCGGACGGCGACTGGAGCTTGTTCGATCCGAAGGTCGTGCCGGCCTTCCCCGATCTTTATGGCGACGCCTTCGAGCGCGCCTACACCGAGGCCGAGCAGGCGGGGCTCCCCACGAAGACGGTCAAGGCGCGGGAGCTCTACGCGCGGATGATGCGTGCGCTGGCTCAGACGGGCAACGGCTGGATGACGTTCAAGGACAAGTCGAACCGCGCGTGCAATCAGACCGCCCTGCCTGGGCGGACGGTGCACCTCTCGAACCTCTGCACGGAGATCATCGAGGTGACGTCCGGCACCGAGACCGCGGTTTGCAACCTCGGCTCCATCAACCTCGGACGCCACACCGTCCGGTCGGATGACGGAAGCGTCTCGTTCGATTTCGAGAAGCTGGCTCGAACCGTGCGCACCGCCGTTCGCCAGCTCGATCGGGTGATCGACCTCAACTTCTATCCGATCCCCAGCACCCAGTCGTCGAACCTCCGCTGGCGTCCGGTGGGCCTGGGCATCAT
>PMNO01000445.1:7319-7465 GCA_003161835.1 Myxococcales bacterium
CTGCGCGCGCGTGTGCGGGAGGTGGGCCTCCGCAATTCCCTCCTGGTCGCCATCGCTCCGACCGCCACGATCGCCACGATCGCCGGCTGCCACGAATGCATCGAGCCTCAGGTGTCGAACCTGTTCAAGCGGGAGACGCTTTCGGG
>PMNO01000445.1:7569-7691 GCA_003161835.1 Myxococcales bacterium
TACTACCTGCGCTCTCGACCGGCGACGCGAATCGCCAAGGCCACGGTGGAGACGCAAACCGCGCCGGCCAGCGCCGATGCGGCGGCGGTCGCCTGCTCGCTCGAGAACCCCGAGACCTGCGA
>PMNO01000445.1:7739-7945 GCA_003161835.1 Myxococcales bacterium
CTCAACCTGTACCGGCACATCAACGCGCCCGAGGCGCGCATGTATCTATCGCGGCAGCTCTACGAGGAGGCCCTGCACGTGCAGTTCTACCTCACGCTGCTCGACACCTATGTGGCCGATCCCGAAGAACGGCATCGAGCCTTCGCCGCCGTGGAGAACATCCCCTCGATCCAGAAGAAGGCGGCGTTCTGCCTGCGCTGGCTCGA
>PMNO01000512.1 GCA_003161835.1 Myxococcales bacterium
GCGCCGAGCTGATTCGGGGCGTTCTCGTCCGGGCGGGTATTGAGGCCGACCGCCTGTCAGCGGTGGCGGCCGGTCCGGGAGGCGGGGCGATCACCTTCACCATCATCGAGAAGCGTGTTCCGAAACCAGGGGCTGCACCGGTGGGCGGCGCCGGCCCAGCGCGCACGCCCGATGGCGTCACCGCCCCCCCCTGACATGAGAATTCGCGGCTGGGGCGCGTCCGACGTGGGGCGCAAACGCGATCACAACGAGGACAGCTTTCTCTGCAACGACGTCTTGGCGCTGTACGCGGTCGCGGACGGCATGGGTGGCCACCTCGGTGGCGAGCGCGCCAGCCGCATGGCCGTCGATCTCATGGAACAGGCTCTCCGCGAGGCGATCTCCGCCCGGGAATCGTCCGCCACCGAGTTCCCGGGCGCCGGCGCCGCCGGACCGAGCGCGCCCTTGGGCGGCTCGATGACAAAGATGCTGCGGAATGCCGTCATTGAAGCCGATCGCGCGATCTATGCAGACGCCCTGGCCGATCCGGCGGTGGCCGGGATGGGCACCACCCTCACGGCCCTGTGCTTCGCCGACCGCCGGGCGTACCTGGGACACGTGGGCGACTCGCGGGCGTACCTGTATCGCGACGGCAAGGCGCGGCAGCTGACCGAGGACCACTCCTGGATCCAGGATCAGGTCCGCGCCGGTCTGCTGTCCCTCGCGGAGGCCAAGGAATCGCGTTTCCGCAACATCATCACCCGGTCCGTCGGGTTCGAACCCTCGGTAGAGCCCGACATGCTGGATCTGGTGGTCCAGGTGGGCGATTGCTTCCTGTTGTGTTCGGACGGGCTATCCAATTGCTTGTCCCAGGACGAAATCGGCCATGTCTTGACGATGCAGTACTACCGCGACGCACCCCGCACCCTGATTGCGATGGCCAACGACCGCGGTGGCGACGACAACGTCACCTGCGTCTGCGTCTACGCATCGGAGAATGTGGCCTAACCGCTTTTCGTCTCGCACATGGAGGGGGACCCCCTCGTGGCGGCGAAGCCGCGCTAGCCCGCGGGTTTCTCCGCGTGTTCCTTGCCGTCGAACCGCAGGTTCTTCAACTTGCTGTCGAACACGCTGATCAGGTTCACCGGGCGACGCCAGATCCGATGCAGGGCCGCCAGGGTCGCGCGCGCGTGATCCGCCTGCAAATCGACGCCCTCGTGCCGGTGCCGCAACAGCAGCTCGCCGCGGTTGTCGTGATTGCCATCCTCCACGAAGATAAACGGCTCGCCAAAGTTCGTCAGCTGATAGAGGATCTTGTGCTTCACCTGATGGAATTCGCGCGAATCGATCTCATAGTTGCCCGAGCGTTCGTTCAGGGAAAATGAGAAGAACTTCTTCTCCTGGCAGAACTCCTCGGTGAAGAATTCATCGATGAACGTGATGTCGTTGTAAAACCGGCGCACCTCGAACATCTTTTTTCGTCCCAGGCCCACCCGCTTGTCCCACACCCGGCGCTCGTCGCTGTTTTGGCAATCGTTCCACTCGCGGCCGAACCGTCCCTTGTCCCACCGCTCCTCGATGTGGCGAAACAGCTCGATCCCGACCTTGTAGGGATTCCACTGCCCCGGCGCGGTGGCCAGCACGCCCGCGTTGTGGTCCGCGTAGTCGATGATCTCCGACGCCTTGAGCGCCCGCTGGGTCATGATCTTGCCGTGCCAGTACGAAGCCCAGCCCTCGTTCATGATCTTGGTCTGCCGCTGCGGCGCGAAGTAGTAGGCCTCGTCGCGGATGATCTCCAGCACGTCCAGCTCCCACGGTTCGAGGGGCGCGTTCTTCAGCAAGAACAGCAGCACATCGCGCTCGGGCTCCGGCGGATTGCGGCGCGGTTTGTCCCGCTCGCGATCCAGCCGGCGCCGCTGCGCCTCGATGTACTCGGGCGGGTTGATGAAGCTGTCCATGTATGACTTGGCTCGCATCCGCGGGATCTCCGGCGTCTCCCGCGGCTCCGCATCGTTCGGAGCCTCGGCCGACTTGCGCACGATGAACGGCGCCATCGGATCGATCAGGTTCTCGAGGCACAAGCAGGAATCGATGAAGGTCTCGACCTTTTCGACGCCCAGGCGTTCCATGTGGCGGCGCACGCGCGTCGCGTGGTTCGCCATCCCGTCAATCATCCGGCGGTTGGTCTTCGAAAAGAAATAGTTGTTCTTGAAGAAGTCGACGTGCCCCAGAACGTGGGCGATCACCATCTTCTGGTCGACCAGGGAATTGCCTTCCAGCAAATACGCATACGCCGGGTTGTTGTTGATGACCATCTCGTAGATCTTCGAGAGGCCGTAGATGTGGCTCTTGGTCAGGTGTTCGAACTCCATCCCGAATCGCCAGTGCGGGTAACGCACCGGAAAGCCACTGTAGGCAGCCACCTCCTGCATGCGCTTGTAGTCCAGAATTTCGAACTCGACGTCCCAAAAATCCAGGCCGTACCCGCGCGCGTATCCCTCGATTTCCCGCTGAATGTCCTGCAGATAGGGGGGAAGCTGCGCCACGGCGGTCCTACTTTCCCTTGCCCAGGAAATCGCGGATCGAATCCATGATCGCGTCCTTGCCTTTGACCTCCGAGACCACGACCCGGTCGTCCTCGTCAAAGTGCTCGGTCAGATCCTTGATGAACTGTCCCGACCCGTAGGGGCTCTCCACCTGCCCATAGCAGAACTGATTCACGCGCGGGAGGATCTGCGTGCGCAGGATGTCGATGCACTGGACCGTATCGTCAACGGACCAGTTGTCACCGTCCGAAAAATGAAAGGGATAGATGTTCCACTCCGCGGGCGGAAAGGAATCGGCGATCATCTTGGCGCACAGCTTGTACGCGCTCGAGATCATGGTGCCGCCCGACTCTCGGGTGCGAAAGAACGTATCGCGGTCGACTTCCTTGGCCACCGCGTCGTGGATGATGTAGCGCGATTCGAGCCCCTTGTACTGCGATCGCAACCAGGTGTCGATCCAGAACGATTCGATGCGCACGATCTCCTTCTGTTCGTCGCCCATCGATCCCGATACGTCCATGATGAAGATCATCACCGCGCTCGACTGCGGCAACGGGGTGGTGCGCCAGGAGCGGTACCGCCGATCCTCGCGCACCGGAACGATGAGCGGGTGTTCGGGATTGTAGGTTCCCGTCATCATCTGGCGGCGCAGCGCCTGCCGGAACGTCCGCTTGAAATGGCGCAACGACTCCGGCCCGGTTCGCCGGATGCCCACGTAGCGGTCCTTCTGGCTGATGATGCGCTCCTTGCCCTTGGGCTCGATGCGCGGAAGCTTCAGCTCCTCGCCCATGATCTGGGCCAGCTCGTCCAGGGAGAGCTCCACCTCGATCGCGTGCTCGCCGGCCTTGTCCCCCGCCTTGCCGGCGCCCTCGGCGTTGGGATCGGCCTTACCCAGGCTGTCGCCGACGTCGCCCTGCCCNNAGCTCCCCTTGCGACACGTACTTGCGCAGATCCTGTTTGATCTTTCCGCGCACGATGTCGCGGAACCGTCCATGATCGGGATCGATTCTCAGTGCCATCTCAGATCACGAGATCCATGAATCGTTGCGTTTGGGCGTCGTACACCCCCAGGCGCCGCCCCAGCCGCCGCGCCGCCAGGCCCTGTTCCAGCATCCCCAGGGCGCGGGACAGCACGGCCATGGGATCCTCCGTCCCGAGTTCACCCATCAATTTCGCGAGCAGCTCAGCCGCGGTCCCGTTCATCTGAACCGTCACCGCGGCTTGAGAAAACCTGTCATCCATGAGCACCTAGTCCTTGACGTCGCCGCGGGCAAAGATGCTCGCGACGAAATTCAAGACGTCCGTTGAACAGATCTCGCAATAGCCGTAGTTGCGGATCATGCGGTTCTTGACCACNNCGATCGACGACCGCCGACACCAGGCTGGTCAACTTGATCGAGTCCTTTTGGTCCTCGAACAACTTCAGCTCCAGCGCCTTTTGCAGCCGCTCGTTGGTGCGAAAATCGAACTGCCGCCCCTCGACCGCCAGGGCGCCGATGTAGTTCATGATTTCGCGCCGAAAGTCGTCCTTCCGCGACTCCGGTATGTCGATCTTCTCCTCGATCGACCGCATCAGGCGTTCGTCGGGCTCCTCATCCTGGCCCGTGTACTTGTTCTTCACCCGCTCCTTCTGGGTGTAGGCCTTGATGTTGTCGATGTAGTTCGCGCACAGCTTGGCGATGGCCTCCTCGTCGGCGCTGATCGCCCGCTGCACCTCGTTCTTGACCATGTCCTCGTACTCTTGCTTCACCATTCCCAGCAGCATCGAATAGTGCCGTCGCTGATCGTCGTTGGTGATCAAGGAATGGTGGCGCAGGCCCGACTCCAGCTCGTTCATGACCATGAACGGATTGACGCACCCTTCGCCCCGGTCGCTGACCAACGCGTTCGAGATCTTGTCCTGGATGTACCGGGGCGAGATCCCGTCCATCCCTTCCCGCACGGCTTCCTTGCGCAGTTCCTTGATGTTGTCCTGGGTGAAGCCCGGCAAGGTCTTGCCGTCGTACAGCTTCATCTTTTGCACCAACGTCAGCTGGTTCTTCTTGGGATCCTCCAGCCGGGTGAGCACCGCCCACATGGCCGCGGTCTCCAAGGTATGGGGAGCGATGTGCTTGCCGCGGATCTTGGCGGCGTTGTAGTCCTTTTCATAGATCCGCCGTTCTTCCGAGATGCGGGTGATGTACGGGATGTCGATCTTGACCGTCCGATCCCGCAGCGCCTCCATGAACTCGTTCGA
>PMNO01000677.1 GCA_003161835.1 Myxococcales bacterium
GTCGATTCCGCCCTGGGTGGGTTGGGCGGGTGTCCGTATGCGCCGGGAGCCTCGGGAAACGTGGCGACCGAGGACGTCATCTACATGCTGGAAGGAATGGGTGTCCACACCGGCGTCGACCTGGACAAGTTGGTCGAGGTGTCCCGGCTGGCCTCCACCCTGGTGGGGCACGAGGTTCCGTCGAAGTTCTATCGCGCGTACATGGGCGCGCGTGGCCGCTCGGCGGCGGGATCCTCGTCGGCATCCTGAGCCGCGCTCTCCCGGAGCGCAAACGGTCGATAACGCGCCTGAACCGAGGTCTCGTGATACCGTTCCGGCATGAGCGAGGTGGCTCCCGCTTCCCTGGTCGGCGTCGAGCGCCGCGGTCCGGCGGCGTGGCTCACGCTGTCGCGCCCGGAAGCGGCGAATGCGTTGTCGCGGGCGTTGGTGGATGACCTGTCGACCGCGGTGGGCGCCCTGGTAGGGGATGCTTCGGTGCGGGCCGTGGTGATCACGGGCGCGGGGAGCGTTTTTTGTGCCGGTGCCGACTTGAAGGAGCGCCTGGGCATGACGGCCGAGGAGACCCTGGCTTTCCTGGATGAGCTGAGCGGCTTGTTGTCGACGTTGTCGGCGTGGCCGGTGCCGGTCATCGCGGCGCTCAATGGGGCCACCTTTGGCGGCGGTCTCGAGCTGGCCCTGGCCTGTGATCTGCGTGTCGCCGCCGAGGGCGCGATGATGGGGCTGGTCGAGGCGCGGTTGGGGATCATTCCAGGAGCGGGGGGAACCCAGCGATTGGCGCGCCTGGTGGGCATCGGACGTGCCAAGGAGCTCATATGCACCGGGCGCCGATTCGACACCCGGGTGGCGCGCGAGCTGGGCCTGCTGGCCGATGTGGTTCCGGCGAGCCAGCTCGGAACGGCGGTGGCGCACCTGGTGGAGGAAATCGCGGCCTGCGGACCCCTGGCCGTCGCGCAGGCCAAAGCGGCCATCGATGGCGGCATCGCGCTGACCCTGGCGGGGGGGCTGGCCCTCGAAAGACGTTGCTACGAGGTCGTGCTGGCCAGCGCCGATCGCGACGAGGGCCTGCGCGCCTTCGCGGAAAAGCGCGCGCCGTTTTTTCAAGGGAAATAGCCGAGAGGAATCGCCCGATGTCACGCTCCGACGAGATCTCCGCCCTGGCCGAAAAGATCCGGCAAGGCGGCGCCGCGAAATACCACCAGGCGAACGCCGCCGCCGGAAAGCTGTTCTGTCGGGCGCGCATCGCGCTCCTGTGCGACGACGCCGGTGAGGCATTCGTGGAGGACGGCTTGTTGGCCAACGCCACCGCGGCTGATTTGCCGGCGGACGGGGTGGTGACCGGGATCGGGCGGATCCACGGGCAGCCGGTGGCGATCATGGCCAACGATTCGACGGTGAAGGCCGGATCTTGGGGCGCCCGCACGGTCGAGAAGATCATACGCATCCAGGAAACCGCGGGGCGGCTGCGCATCCCGTTGCTGTATCTGGTGGATTCGGCGGGCGCGCGCATCACGGACCAGATCGACATGTTTCCGGGGCGGCGTCACGCCGGGCGCATCTTTCAAAACCAGGTACGGCTGTCGGGCGCCATCCCGCAGATCTGCCTGCTGTTCGGCCCGTCAGCGGCGGGCGGGGCATACATCCCGGCGTTCTGCGACGTGGTGTTCATGGTCGACAAGAACGCGTCCATGTATCTGGGCTCGCCGCGCATGGCCGAGATGGTGATTGGCGAAAAGGTGTCCCTGGAGGAGATGGGCGGCGCGCGCATGCACTGCGAGGTGTCGGGTTGTGGCGATCTCCTGGCGCCGGACGAACCCAGCTGCCTGGAAGCAGCGCGCGCGTACATGGCGTACATGCCGGCGCGGGCGGGAAAAACTCCCGCGCGCGGACCGGCGCGTGCGCCCCGGTCCGGCGCGCGTCGCATCGACGACATCCTGCCCGCCAACCAGAATCAGGCGTTCGATGTCCACGCGGTCATCGATGCCCTGGTCGACGAGGGCAGCTTCTTCGAGATCAAGCGCTTGTTCGCGCGCGAGCTGGTCACGGGGTTCGCGCGCCTGGACGGTCAGCCGGTGGGCATCGTCGCGAGCCAGCCAAAGTGGAAGGGCGGGGTCCTGTTCGTCGACAGCGCGGACAAGGCGGCGCGGTTCGTGTGGCTGTGCGACGCCTTCGGTATTCCGCTCCTGTTTCTGGCCGACGTGCCGGGGTTCATGATCGGCAAGGCGGTCGAACGCCAGGGCATCATTCGCCACGGTGCCAAGATGATCTCCGCGGTCGCCGACGCGACCGTGCCGAAGATCAGCGTCATCTTGCGCAAGGCCTATGGCGCCGGCCTGTACGCCATGTGCGGCCCCGGGTTCGATCCGGATGCCACGCTGGCCTTGCCGCAGGCGATGATCGCGGTGATGGGCGCGGAGGCCGCCGTGAACGCGGTGTTCGCCAACAAGATCGCCGAGAAACCCGAAGGCGAGCGCGCGGCCTATATCGAGGAGCTGCGCCGCGCCTATCGCGAGGACATCGATCTGCTGAAGCTGGCCGCCAACCTCCATGTGGATGCGGTGGTTGCCGGTGACCACCTGCGGGTCGAGCTGATTCGTCGTTTCCAGGCAGCGGCCTCCAAGCGCGTGTCGGGCTACGAAAAGCGGCGTCCGGTCTTGCCGGTGTGAACGGCCACGCGTGACACCTTGCCGGATTGGTTGAATCTGATCCCCGCGGCCGAGGCGCGGCGGATAATGTTGGAGGTTCCTCCCCTGGGGACCGAGCAGGTGACCCTGCGGGAAGCCGCTGGGCGGGTGCTCGCGCAAACCGTGGTGGCGGCCCACGATTTGCCGCCGACGCGGCTGTCGGCGATGGATGGATACGCGGTCCGGTCGGCGGACCTGCGAGACGCGTCGGACGGCGCCAGCGTGGTCTTGCGCGTGGTGGCGTCGATTGCCGCGGGGACCACCTTCACGGGGATCGTCGGACCAGGCGAGGCGGTGGCGATCCCGACCGGCGGTGTGGTGCCCGAGGGGGCGGATGCGGTCGTGATGGTCGAATTCACCGCGCCGGTCGAGGGCGCCGGTGTGGGCGGCTATGTCCAGGCCGGTGCGTGGGTGCGTGTGTCCCGACCCGCGCCGGTGCACGCGAACGTGGTCCAGGCCGGCGACGATCTGAAGGCCGGAGCGGAGATTCTGGGAGCCGGGCGGCGGTTGCGTGCGGGTGATCTCGCGGCGCTGGCCTCGTTCGGACTCGTCGACGTGCCGGTGTACCGGCGTCCCCGCATCGCGGTGTTGGCCACGGGATCCGAAATCTGTCCGCCCGAGAAGACTCCGCGTCCCGGGCAGGTGCGCGATTCGAACCAGTACGTGATCTGCGCCGAGGTCGAATCGGCCGGCGGCATCGCCGTGGCCGCAGGAATCGTCGCCGACGATCTCGATCACCTCCGATCCACTGTGTTGCGTTTGGTGGCCCAGAACGATGGTGTGATCTTGTCGGGCGGGTCATCGGTCGGGCCCAAGGATCTAACCGGGCGCGTGCTGGCCGCGCTCGCGCCGCCTGGGGTTCTCTTCCACGGCATCGATATTCGTCCGGGAAAGCCCACCGTGTTCGCGCGGGCGGGGGCCAAGCCCGTGGTCGGGATGCCCGGTTTTCCCACCTCGTCGATGGTGGTTTTCGAGGCCTTTGTCAGACCCTTGTTGGCGCGCATGGGCGGCGAATCCACACCCGACACATGGCCGGCCGCCGTGCCCGCCCGTCTCACGAGCGGGTATGCCAAACCGGCCTCACGGGAGGACTATCCGCGCGTGCGCCTGGTGGAGCGCGACGGCGCGTGGTGGGCCGACGTCCTGCCCGGGGGCTCGGCCGCGATCTCGAACGTGATCTTCGCCGACGGCTTGGCGCGGATCCCAGCGGGGATCGAGCGGCTAGACGAGGGCGGCCTGGTCGCCGTGCGTCGGTTCGGCTAGGTGCGCCCCGGGCTGCTTGGGCCCCACAGGCGACGGGATCTTTGGCCTCGAAGGCGCTAGATTCGAGGAGCCGTGAGCTTTCGCGTTCTTGGAATCGGCATCGGCGCGGTCATCTTTTATGCCGCCGCCAGTGCCACGTTGCTGGGTGGCTGCGATGATCCCGGCCACGCCAATGTGTGCACGTCGCAGGTGCCGCTCGTATGCCCGGCTTCCCCCCCTCGTTACCTGGATGTCGCGCCGATTTTCGACGCGAAGTGCGGCTCGTGCCATGTCGCGACCACCGATGGGGAAGGTCCCTGGCCGCTTGACACCTATGACAATGTCTCTGAATGGGCGGGCTTGATTCGCCAAGACCTTCTCAACTGCTCCATGCCGCCGGCCGACAGTGGCCTGGCGATGACCCCGGCCGAACGCTGGACCGTCCTGAGCTGGGTTCTGTGCGACACCCCGCAGTGAACCGGCCGGGGCGGTTGGCGGGCGGTCGTGCGTCTTGCGCGAAGGACGCCGAACGGGTACGAAGGAGGCAGTGAATACCGTCGCCCAAGACGTGTCCGAGATGCGCCTCGAAGCTTGGCTGGAGGCAACGCCGCGCTCATGGCGCGACGTCCTGAGCGTGTTCATCGAGGTGGGGGAAAAATTGGCGGCCGCCCACGCGGCGGGGGTCCTGTATCAGGAGATCACCCTCGACCAAATCGTGGTTCTGCCCGACGGCCACGCGGACGTGCGCGACCTGATGCCCGCCCGACTCGACGTGCCGAAGGTGGGTCTCGGAAGTCTGCGCACGGCAGCCATCCCGCTGGAGCAACGCCTGGCCGAAATGAAGTCCACCGAATCCGTCGCCTACATGGCACCGGAACAGTTTCGGGGCCGGTCCGCGGACGCGCGTAGCAACCAGTTCAGTTTTGGGGTGGGGCTGTACCGCGCTCTTTATCGTCACGCGCCCTTCGATCACGAATGGGCCGTCTCCCAGGCGGGAGAATCTCGCCGGACGCCGCTCGGCAGTATCCATTTCGATCTTCTCATCAAGTCGTTCGATCGGGCGACGTTGGTCAATCTGGCCCGCGAGGTCTTGAGCGGAAACCTGCGCCCTTCGCCCGAGGACACGGACGTGCCGGTGTGGCTGGACTCGATCCTGCGGCGGATCCTGCAGACCGATCCCGACGAGCGCTATCCCTCCATGCGGCACTTGCTGGACGCTCTGACGAAGGGGGCCCAGGGCGTCGCGCCGGGCCTGCCCGAACCGGCAGGCCCCTGGGCCCGGTGGAGCACCATCGGCGGGATAGGCCTGGTGGCGCTGCTCGTGGCCCTCGTGCTCGCCTGGCTCGGCCGCGCGCGCTAGCCCGAGCCGAACCGGTGGGGCCACCCCCGCTTTCCCGCCGGAATTCCCGCCGGTTCACTCCGCGAGAAACCGAACCTCGACGATCTGATACTCGCGGGTGCCCTTGCCGGTCTTGAGAGTGATGGTGTCGCCCTCATCCTTGCCTATCATCGCGCGCGCCAACGGCGCCGAGATGGAGATGCGCGCGATCTTGATGTCCGCCTCGTGGTCACCGACGATGCTGTAGGTGACCTCTTCGCCGCTATCGGTGTCGGCGAGGCGCACGGTCGCGCCAAAGACCACGCGGCTCCCGGACAGCTTGGCCGGGTCGATCACCTCGGCCTGCGCCAAGATCGCCTCGATGTCCTTGGAGCGCCCTTCGATGAATCCCTGGCGCTCCTTGGCGGCGTGGTACTCGGCGTTCTCGCGCAGGTCGCCGTGCGCCCGCGCCTCCTCGATGTCGAGCACGTTCTTGGGCCGCTCGACCTCGCGCAGGCGCTTGAGCTCGTCGCGCAGTTTCTTCTGCCCCGCCGGGGTCATGGGAAAACGATCAGCCATGTTGGTATTCCTGAAGCGAGCAGACTGAGATGCTGCCCGACTTGAGCCGGGCGATGGCGTCGGCGACGGCCCGGGCAGCGGACATGGTGGTGTAGTAGGGCAGGCCGCGCATGAGCGCGGTCCGGCGCAGGGAGAAGGAATCCTGGATGGACGCCGTGCCCGCGGTGGTGTTGACCACCAGGTGCACGTCGCCGTCGAGCATGCGGTCCACAGCGTTGGGCCGTCCCTCGCTGACCTTGTTGACCCGTTCGCAGACCACGCCGGCCGCGGTCAGTCGGGCATGCGTTCCGCCCGTGGCCATGATGCGGAACCCGAGGCCTATCAGGGTGGTGGCCACGGGGATGGCCAAGTCCTTGTCGCTATTCTTGACCGACATGAACGCGGTCATGGGCTTGTCGCCGGGAACCGGCAGGCGCATGCCAGCCGCGAGCTGGCTCTTGGCGAAGGCCGCCTCGAAGCTGCGATCGATGCCCATGACCTCGCCGGTCGAGCGCATCTCAGGGCCGAGCAGCACGTCCACGCCACCGAACTTCACGAAGGGGAACACCGCTTCTTTGACGGCGATGTGTTTGGGCACGACTTCCTTGATGCCCATCTCGCGCAGGGTCTTGCCGGCCGCGATCCTGGCCGCCACCTTGGCCAGGGGAACGCCGATGACCTTCGAAACAAAAGGAACCGTGCGCGAGGCACGCGGATTCACTTCCAGAATGAAAATGCCGCTCCCGTCGCGGGGCACCGCGAACTGAATGTTCATCAGGCCGCGCACGTCGAGCTCGCGCGCCAGGGCTCGCGATTGCTCTTTGATGGCCTCGATGGTGGCCGCGGGTAGCGAGAAGGGCGGCAGCGAACAGGCGGAATCACCCGAGTGAATGCCGGCTTCCTCAATGTGCTCCATCACGCCGCCGATGACCACGTCGTGGCCATCGGCCACCACGTCGACGTCGACTTCAATGGCGTCGCGCAAGAATTGGTCGACGAGAATCGGCGCGGATTCGTCGCCTTTGCCGCCACCCGAGGCCAGGCTTTCCTTGCGCCCGGCTTCGAGCGCGCGGCCCACGAAGGTTTCCAGGCCACTGGCGTCGTAGACGATTTCCATGGCGCGCCCGCCAAGCACGTAAGACGGTCGCACCATCACTGGGTAGCCGATGCGGTCGGCGATGACCCGCGCTTCTTCCAGGCCGTGTGCCGTGCCCCAGGCGGGCGAGCGCAGGCCCAGCTTGGTCACGAGTTCGCCGAAGCGCTGGCGATCTTCCGCGCGGTCGATGGCGTCCGCGCTGGTGCCGAGAAGTTTCACCCCCGCCTTTTGTAGCGGCACGGCCAGGCGCAGTGGGGTTTGCCCGCCGAATTGGACGATCACGCCTTCGGGCTTTTC
>PMNO01000121.1:0-4151 GCA_003161835.1 Myxococcales bacterium
CGCGGAGGCGCATCATTGATGTTTCGCAAGCGGGACGTCGCGATTCATTTTGTCGGCGTGGGCGGGATCGGAATGTCCGGCATCGCCGAGGTGCTGGCCAACCTGGGCTATGCCGTTTCGGGCTCGGATGTGCGCGCGACGGACGTCACCCGCCGCCTCCAGACCCTGGGCATCGCCGTCGCCATCGGCCACTCCGCCGCGCACGTGGCGCGCGCGGATGTGGTCGTGACCTCCAGCGCCGTCCGCTCCGACAACCCCGAGGTCCTGGCCGCCAAGGCGCGCGACATTCCGGTCATCCCGCGCGCTGAGATGCTGGGCGAGCTCATGCGCGTCAAGGACGGCATCGCGGTGGCTGGATCGCACGGCAAGACGACGACCACCACCATGATCGCGTCGGTGCTCGCCCAGGCGGGCCTCGATCCCACGGCCATCATCGGCGGCAAGGCGCGCGCCTTCGGTTCGAACGCGCGCCTGGGTCAGGGCGACTTTCTGGTCGCGGAGGCGGACGAATCGGACGGATCGTTCCGTCACCTGTTCCCGATGGTCGCGGTCGTGACCAACATCGATCGCGAACATCTGGACCACTACGGGAGCACCGAGGCTTTGCGGGCGGCGTTCGTCGATTTCGCGAACAAGGTGCCGTTCTATGGCTTGGTGGTCCTGGGCGTCGACGATCCGGTGGCCGCCAGCCTGGCGCCAGATCTGCTGAAACGACACGTGTCTTACGGGCTGCGCGACGGCGACTATCGGGGCGAAGTGTTGTCGGCGGGGCCCGATGGCACCCGTTTTCGCCTGGTTGCGCGGGGCCTGGCGCGCGGCGAGGTACACGTCCGCATGCCGGGTGTTCACTACGCCGAAAACGCGCTCGCGGTCCTGTGTGTCGCCGATTTTCTGGGGGTGTCATTTTCCGATACGTGCGCGGCGCTGGAGAGCTTCGCGGGCGTCGACCGCCGATTCTCGGTGCGCGGCGAGGCGCGCGGTGTCCTGGTGATCGACGACTATGGCCATCACCCGACGGAGTTGAAGGCCACCGTGGCCGCCGCGCGGCTCTACGGGCGGCGGGTGATCGTGGCTTTTCAGCCGCACCGGTACACCCGAACCCGCGATCTGTTCCTTGATTTCGCGCCGGCGTTGGACGGCGCGGATGTGGTCGTCTTGACCGATATTTACCCCGCGGGCGAGCCGCCCATTGCCGGCATCACCACCCAGAGACTCATGGACACATTCGCTCCGGGCCGCGACGCCCGCTACGTGCGGCGGGCCGATCTGGCCGCCACCCTNNAGCCGCGGGCAAGTTCGTTACAGCAAACGCGATCCGGCCGCCGGCCGCTCGACGGGACCCGCGTCGGCACGCGCACCCGCACCTGGCACGCCGCGCCCGCCGGGAACAGGAGCGGGTGCGGCACGAGGGCCGGGGGTCCCTCCCGCGCGCGTTCCGGCTACCGTCCCGGCCGCCAAGGGCCACGCCATCGGTGGTGTCGCCCTGCCGCCCGCGCCGGTGATCGTCGCTCGCGCGCCCGAGCCGGCGGAATCGCCCACCGCCGCGCGTCCGCGGCGCGGGTTCCAATTCTGGCGACGCGCCAACCGCCGGATCACCGTCGAGAGTCATTCTCCCGCGGTGTGGCTGGGCGAACGATTGGCCGCGCTCGCTCGTCGCCTGCTCGTCGTCGGCAAGATCTTGGCGGCGCTGGCGGCATTGACGGCCGCGGTCGCGGGGGGGCGCATGGCCGCCAAGCACGTCGTAGCGTCGCCGCGATTCGCGCTGCGCGAGGTGCGCGTGGGTCCGACCGTTCACCTCGGTCGAGACGAGATCATCGAACGGTCGACGGTCGTCCTCGGTGATCGACTGCTGGCGCTGGACACCGACGTGATCGCGGCCCGCCTGGCCCGACACCCCTGGATCGCGGCTGCCCGCGTTCGGCGCGAGTTGCCGGCCACGCTGGTGATCGACGTGACCGAACGGCAGGCGGCCGCGGTGGCCGTGATCGGAGGGTTGTATCTGGTCGACGAGCGCGGCCATCCGTTCAAGCACGCCACGCTGGAAGAGGCCGACGGGCGCTTGGTGTTGACCGGCATCTCGCGCCCAGAATACGCGGGCTTGCCGGGGGCCAGCGAAGCGGCGTTCCGCGAGGCCCTGGCGCTCTTCGCGGAGTATCAACACCCCGACAGCCTGGCCGTCGCGCGCCAGGCCGGAAGTGGCGGCACACGACCGGCGCTGTCGGAGATCCACATCGATCCGCGCACCGGGTTCTCTCTGTTTCTGTACGACGGCGGCGCCGAGCTTCGTCTGGGACGCGGGCAGATCGCCGACAAGCTGGCACGATTGGACGAGATCCTGGCCGAGTTCGGGCCGCGCGGTCTTTCGGCCCTGCGGGTCGTGCACCTGGACGGCCCCGCGGGCGATCGCGTGCCAATCCGTCTCGCGCCGCCACCCGACGAGGCGCCGCTCTCGCCCGCCGTCTCGAAGCCGCAGAACGCGCCGCCGTCCCGGCCGCGCGGCGCGACCCGCTAGAAATAGGCCAGCAGGCCAGCCTGGACGCCGAAGTCCGTCGTCTTGGAGTCGACTTTGGCCCCGCCGGTGGTGGTGCTGCCGGACAGTCCCAGGTCGAACGTCGGGCCAACCAGGAAGGCGACGTGAGGCGTGGCGACGATCGCGAGCGGCGCCTCCAGGGTCAACGCGAAGACCGAGCCCGTGCTGGTTAGGGCCCCCGAACCAGCGCTGGATGATGCGTGCGCGTACGTCATACCCCCGCGGGGCCAGAAAAAGGCCCGGCCCCCCAGATTGGTCGCGTAGCCGATTCGTGGCGCGAGGAGAAATCCATTTAGCGATGTGTTGTTCGTCGACACATGGAAGAAGCCAGCCGCGGCGCCCACGCTGAGACCGCGGGCCGCGAAGACGTCCACCGCCAGACGCGGCCACCCATACCCGGTGGCGATTCCTCCGAAGGGGTTGCTGAAGAGAGAAAACGAGTCGTTCGACCGCGACGTGTCGACNNGTCGCCGAACTCCGCATCCTGGGCCCGCGCGCGACCAGCGGCGAGTACCACGAGAGTAGCGACCAAATATCTCGGTGCCCTGCGCATGCTGGCCCTCCGGAGGGTTCAGGTGACGAGCGTAAAGTTGGTGCGCCGCCAGAGTACCGCCCACTCTGCAAGAGTCAACTTGTTCACTTGGTGGACCCGCAGCCGCTTGGTGGACCCGCAGCCGCGTGGACCCTCGGCCGCACTCCGTGCGCCGCGCTGCAGGTTCGGCGGGCGTTCTGGACGACCTGAGGGTAGAACCACGAGCGGGCGGCGACGGACAGTGTGGGTTGTTCTGCTCAAAAGGAAGAATCAAAGATGGCCGCGCTCGAACCGAAAAAGACCGTTCCGCAACCACCGGCCGGAGGCCCTTACGACCAGCCGCGCCGGATGCTGCTCCTGCTTCCCCTGATGTTGGCGGCGATGTGGTTTTGGAAATCCCAGACGGAAGGGGCCGCGCAACCCACCATCGCCTACTCACAACTTTATCAGTGGATTGAGCAGGGCAAGGTCGAGTCGGTGGTGCTCGATGGCGAGGTCGCGGACGCCACCTTGAAGAGTCCCGAGACCCTGGACGGCCGGCAGGTCAAGGCGCTGCAGACCAACGTGGCCCCCAATGATTCGCAACTTCTGCCCTTGCTCCGCCAAAAAGGCGTGCGCGTCACGGTGAAGAGCCAGAAGCAGCCCTTCGGGGTTCAGGTGCTCCTTACCTTGCTGCCCTGGGCGCTGATCGTCGGGGTTTGGGTGTGGATGTCCAAGCGCGCGAAGGGCGTGCTGGGCGCGGGCGGCCTGCTGGGCGGCCTCGGAAAGAATCAAAGCCGCAAGTTCGACAAGGCGACGTCGGTGAACGTGACCTTCGACGATATCGCGGGGTTGAANNAAGACCCTGCTGGCCCGCGCGGTCGCCGGGGAATCGGGCGTGCCGTTCTTCTCCATCAGCGGCTCGGAGTTCATCGAGATGTTCGTGGGGCTGGGCGCCGCCCGCGTGCGCGATCTGTTCAAGGAAGCGAAGAAGAGCGCGCCCACCATCGTGTTCATCGACGAGATCGACGCCGTGGGCCGAGCGCGAGGCGCCGGGATGGGCGGAGGAAACGACGAGCGCGAACAAACCTTGAACCAGTTGCTGTCGGA
>PMNO01000121.1:4225-6815 GCA_003161835.1 Myxococcales bacterium
CGCAAGGGGCGGGACAGCATCGCGCGGGACGACTTCGCCGAGGCCTTCGACAAGATCGTCCTCGGTGATCCGCGCGAGGCCAAGCTCGACATGAAGGAGAAGAGGCGGGTGGCGGTTCACGAGGCGGGGCATGCGATCGTCGCGCGCTTCTCGCCCGACGCCGAGCCCCTNNTGATGGGTGGGTATGCGTCGGAGCGCCTGGTGCTGCAGAGCATCTCCACCGGCGCCGAAAATGATCTCAAGGAGGCCACGCGCCTGGCCTCGCACATGGTGGCCCACTACGGAATGAGCGAACGCCTTGGTCCGGTCTACTACGACCACGAGGCCGAGCACCCTTTCCTTGGGCAGCGCATCGGCACCGAGAGCGGCACCAGCCCGTCGACCATCACGGTGATCGAGGAAGAGGCCCGGCGGATCCTGGGTCGCGCGCTGGAGGAGGCCGGGGCTCTGTTGGCCCAACGCCGAGGGGACCTGGATCGGCTGGTGACGGCGCTGCTGGCCCACGAAACGCTTGAACGCGACGATCTCGCGGGGATCCTGGGACTCCCTGTGAATTCGGTCGAAACAGATCCGGGCGCGGCCGTCGCGTAGACAGGCGCGGCCGTTGCGTAGGGCGGGGCTGACGGCGGCGTCCTGTCGATGTGCGACCGGAGCGGGCTATAGTCTTGCCCGTGCGATTGCACGTCGTCGATGGAACCTATGAGCTCTACCGGGCGCACTATTCGCACCGGCCCGACCACCGCGCGCCCGCCGGCTGGGACGCCAAGGCGACGGCGGGGGTGGTGTCGTCGCTCCTGGCGCTGCTCCACGATGCGACGGAGGCGGTGACCCACATCGCCGTCGCGTTCGACAATCCGATCCGCTCGTTTCGCAACGATCTGTTCCCTGCCTACAAGAGCGACGAGGGCGTGCCACCCGAGCTGCACGCCCAGTTCGACGCCGTCGAGGACGCCGTGCGCGCGCTGGGGATCGTGGTGTGGTCGATGGGCGAATACGAAGCCGACGATGCCCTGGCCACCGCCGCCCACCGGTTCGCCCAAGAAGCCGAGCAGATTCGGATCCTGACGCCCGACAAGGATCTGGGCCAGTGTCTGCGCACGGATCGCGTGGTGCAGGTGGATCGGCGTCAGAAGAAGGTCATCGACGAAGCAACCTTTCGCGCCGTTCGCGGCTTCGCGCCGCACAGCATGCCCGACTTCCTGGCGCTGACCGGCGACACGGCGGACGGAATCCCGGGCCTGCCCGGCTTCGGGGAGAAGAGCGCCGCGACGTTGTTGGGCGCATACGATCACCTGGAGCAGATTCCCGCCCATCCGTTCGAATGGAAGGTCAAGCCGCGCGGCGCGCTGCAGCTGGCGGCAACGCTGGTGGAACATCGGGAGGAGGCCCTGTTGTACCGCACGCTTGCGACCCTGGTGCTGACCGTTCCCCTGGTCGAATCGCTGGATGATCTGCGCTTTGCAGGCGTGCCGCGGGTGGGCTTCGAGAGCTGGTGCGATGTGGTCGGCGTGACAACCCTCAAGGCCGTGCCCAGGCGCTGGGAGCCCACGTGACACCTCGGACTAGAAGTTGACCTGGGCTCTGCCGACGAGGACGTTCTCCGTCTTTCGGTCGCCGGGGGCTGCCGTGGTCCCGGCGCCTCCCTTGAAGATGGTCTGCTCGAAGTTGAGGGCCACGTGGAAACGCCGGGCCGGCACCCAGGTGAGGCCCGCCGTCCAGGCCTGCGCGGAACGCGCGCTGCGCAGGGGGTCGGCGTATTGGACGCTGCCGGCGACCTTCGCATCACCGAACGTAGCGGGGTCCAGCTTGAGCCATGCCCAGCGGACGGCGACCTCGATCGCTCCCCATGTGCCGGCCTTGCGATCGAACGGCTCCAGGGGAGTCACACCATCGAAGCCCACCCGCCCGTTGAAGGCATAACTGACCGTGGCGTGGGTGGAATGGTGGCTGAGGGTCGTGGTCGAGTTGCCCCGCTGTACCCCTTGGCGAAGCAAGACGTACTCCGCCAGGAGGCCAAACTCCTCGTAGTAATAGTAGAGCTGTGGGTTGAAGTGGCTTTCGAGTTCGTGCGCAAACGTGGTCGTTGCCCCTGTCGTGTCATTGGCCGGCGCGAAGTACTGAAAGAACGTATTCTGTCCCCCGGTCCTGAACGCGGGCAGGCCGGTTGTGGCCGCGGTCGTGCTGGTGGGGAGCCGCCCTTTGCGGTTACCAAAGGCGGCCGCGAATCCAATGCCCAGGTTGGGAAAGCCGAGCGCGGATTTGGCGCGAAAGGGCTGAAGGAAGACCCGCCCTTCGAGATCCTTGGCGTGGTTGAAGTCCGTGTCCGGGCTGGNNGGCAGGTCCGCGTCGGATTGCAGGCGCTCGAGGCCGATCGGACCTTTGAATTTCCCGATTCGAAGGCGCAGCCAGCTCCAAGGATGAATGTCCGCGTAGGCGTCCAGGATCTGGACCGTTCCCGCGAACTCCGATAGCAGGCGGTAGTCGACCAGCGAAAAGAGAGTCCCATCCATATACGGGCGAAATTTGCGGACCAGAAAGGCATCGTTGGCTTGTAGGGCATCGTCACGAAAAAAAAAGCGACCGTCCCCTT
>PMNO01000550.1 GCA_003161835.1 Myxococcales bacterium
GCGCTTTGCCCGCCGGCGGTCGCGCGAACCAGCGCCATGGGGTTTTCAATTGTGCGCAGCACGCTGTTTCTGAAGTGATAGGGCGCGACCTCGGGCGGGCCCTCGAGGGTCGGCACCACCAGGAGCTGGACGCCGCGCCGTGCGTAGGCGCGCGCGACGTCTCGAAAGTTGTCGTCCTGGCAGATCGCGACGCCGATGCGCACGCCATCGACGGTGAAAGTCAGCAGCGTGCCGTCGCCGGGGGGATAGGACTCGGCCAGGGGGACCAAGTGATGCTTGGCGTATTCGCCAAGTTTCAGTCCCGTCGAATCGAAGACCGCGGCGCGATTTCCGGCACGATCCCGGTCCCGAAAAGGGATGACCAGCCAAAGGTGGTTGTCATGGGCCAATCGCGACCAGTGGGCCTCCATGGCCGGTCGCCCTCCGGGGAAAATCTCGAAGGCGACTTCCGGGAAGACCACCAGCCTGGCGCCGCCCAAGGCCGCCTGATGAACGCGCGCGTCCGCGTTGCGCGCGTCGCTCGAACCTCCCCAGCCGACGGCGGCCACCTCCAACGTTCCTCCGACGGTTGGCCTCGAAGCCACGCTCGAGATGCCCGCCGCCAAAGCGAGACCGGTCAACGCCGCCGGGATGGCCCACCGCTCGCGGCGGCGCGCGGCCACCACGACGAGCGCCTGCGTGCAGACGACCACGAACGAAACCGCGTAGGTGCCTCCCCAGCGGATGAGGCCACGCGCGCCCGGGATGAGCGACCAGGCGCGAGCCAGCGTTCTCGCCGTGCCCCACAGCGGCAACCATGAATCCACCGCCTCGATCGCGACGAACGTAGCGGCGACGAGGAAAGCGAACAGCCAGGTTCTGGTCGTGCGCACGCGGAACACCAGCAGCGCGAAGAGCAGCTCCAGCGCCAGGAGGTACATGAGGAGCGCCGCCCGAGCCCACCACGGCAGCGCAAAGGAGCCGATCGCGAAGGCCAGCGGGATCACGCGCCCCAGCGCCCAAGACGCTCCATACGCGCAGGCGCCGAGAGCTGATGGTGCGCCGAGCACCGCCCACAGCAGAGGCGCGAACGCAATCAGCTGAAGCCAGGGCCATTGCACGGGATAGTCCGCAATGAAGAGCAAGACACCGCCTGACGCCGAGAGCATCATCATCAGCAGCCTCGGGGCGTGAGACAGCTTTGCTGATTCGACTGGTCCGGTCATCGAGGCGCCGCCAGACCATACCGAATCTTCCTCAGTCTGCGCCCGGGCGTGACCAAGGTGCTCGCCCACCTTCGACCTATCGATACGCCTCTGCCACGAACTGGTATTCGAACGGCGGTCCGGCCGGGCGCACGCGCAGCGGTCTGAAAAAAATACACTCCAAAACGGCGCGGAGACTTGACGCCGTGGCGGCGTGATTATTTTCAGCTCGGGAACGGTAGCCACCACGAAATCAGGAAGGAGGACACGCCATGTTGACTTTGACCAATAGGACCCCGAAGCACGATGTCGCCCCGCAAGAATCCGAACTCTGGGACCCGTTTCGCCTGATGCGCGAGATCGTGGGTTGGGATCCCGTTCAGGATGCGGCGGGCCGAGGAGCGTACGCCGTGTACGCCCCCGCCTTCGAGGTGAAGGAAACGCCAGACTCTTACGTGTTTCGCGCAGACCTGCCGGGAGTGAAAGAGGAGGATCTAGACATATCGCTCACCGGCAACCGATTGACGATTGCCGGGAAACGCGAACAGGAGAAGAGGGAGGGAAATGAGCGGTTCTACGCCCATGAGCGCGCCTTTGGCAGGTTCTCGCGAAGCTTCACCCTGCCTGATGGCTGCGACGCCGACCACGTAACCGCCGATCTCAAGGGAGGCGTGTTGACTTTGGTTGTGACCAAGCGGCCCGAGGTGCAACCGCGCCGGATTTCGATCGGCACCAAGACCAAGGCATGAAGCTCGTCGAGATGCCCGCCGCGCCACGCGCGCAGCGGGCGTCTCGGGAGCGAGCTCCGTCAGGCGAATCCGCAAATGAATGACGAGATGGAAATGCGCCACATCGGCCGCGAGATAAAGACAGCGCTGGAGCTGGCGATTGTCGCGCTGGCGCCGGCCGAGCTCGTGGATGGCCTCGCGCTGGCCGCTGGTCTCCTGGATGCCCTCGGTGAGCTTCCAAGCGACAGTGCTCCGGTGCGCGCGCTGGCCGTCCGGACCACCGAGCGAGCACGGGCGGCTCTCGCGGAGTGGCAGAAGTGGGAGCACACCAGCTTGAAGAAGGCATCCGCCTGACCGCGTGGCGGGCGCCGCCCCCGCCNNGCTACAGTCGGGCGGCGGCCTCGGTCACTGACACATCATGGTGATTGCGTTTGCGACGGCCGGGATGGAGAGGAGGTACGTTCCGATGTCCGTCGCGTCGCTGGTGGTCATGTTGGCCAAGGCGCGCATCCCGCAAATCGTGGCGCCGTTCTTGTCCTTCCCGGTCGTGATGGTCGCCGCCACCTGAGAAGCGTTCCAGGTCATGAGGCCGGTTGCGTCCGGCGTCAGATTCGACGTCTGCACCGACTTCGCCACACCAGCCACCGTGGCGTTCACGATCTTTCCGCCCTGAAACGCCTTCGTGGCGTCGATGTGCTTGGGCGTGGCGCCGGCCGCGTCGACCGTATGGCAGGTCACGCAGGCCAGCGTCGCCAGATACTTGCCGTTGGTCGGACCAGAGGCGGGACTTGCGGCAGGGAGATCGGCGGGACTGACCGCCGCGTTTTCGGGAGCCGTCGGCTGGACGTCATAGGGTGTGGTGTTGGCCTGGACCTCGTGGACAACCCCCGGGACCGTCCGAAGGAACGCGACAATTGCATTGGCGTCGTCGTCGGTGAGGTTGGCGTATTGGTAGTAGGGCATCGTGGCGAAGAGATACTTGGTCTGGTCCTCCGGATCCTTCCCCTTGGTGAAGGCGTCCTTGAGCTGTTGATCGGTGAACTTCTTCAGGCCGCTATCGTCGTTGGTGAGATTTGCGCTGCTGAGACAGCTGGTCCCGGTC
>PMNO01000389.1 GCA_003161835.1 Myxococcales bacterium
GATGGGATCCCGGCCTGCACCTCCGTGGCCAGGGCCACGGACTCCGCCAGCGTTCCGAACAACTTCCAGTTTCCCGCGAATACGGGGCGTTTCTCGGCTGCCATTTCGGTCTTCCTAGCTCGTCCTGAGTCAGATTGCGATCGGATAATGGTTCCGTGGTGGCTGCTAGACTTCCAGAGCCGCCAGGCCAGGGAGCTTCTTGCCTTCGAGGAATTCGAGAGACGCACCGCCGCCGGTCGAAATGTGGGAGATCTTGTCGGCGACGCCGCTCTTCTGCACCGCCGCGACGGAATCGCCGCCACCCACCACCGACAGAGCCGACGACGCCGCCACCGCGCGCGCGACCGCCAGGGTGCCGGCCGCGAACGGCTCGGACTCGAACACGCCCATGGGGCCGTTCCAGAAGATGGTTTTTGCCCGCGAGATGGCGTCCGCGAACCCACGCGCGGTTTCCGGACCGATGTCCAAAGCCGCCAGATCCTCCGGAATCTGGGACGCCTGGACGATCTTGCCCGCGTCGGACTTGATCCCCGGCGCGGCGATGGCGTCACGCGGAAGAAGAACGTCGACCCCGGCTTCTTCCGCCTTTTTCAAGAAGGATCGCGCTAGCGCGAGCTTGTCTTCTTCGACCAAAGAGCGCCCCATGCGACCACCCTTGGCCTTCAGAAAGGTGTTCGCCATGGCGCCGCCAATCAAGATCTGATTCACGCGTGAAAGTAAGTTCTCCAGCACGCCAATTTTGTCGGAGACCTTGGCGCCGCCAATAATCGCGACAAAGGGTCGATCGACATCGCCCATCAATTTACCCAAGAACTTCACCTCGCGTTCCATCAGAAATCCCATGCCTTTGGCCGCGACNNGCGTCGTTGATGTAGACGTCGGCGTAGGAAGCCAAACCCTTGGCGAAGGTGTCGTCGTTGGCCTCCTCGGCCGCAGAGAAGCGCAGGTTCTCCAGCAAGGCCACCTTTCCCGCCTTGAGATCTCCGACCACCTTGCGCGCACCATCGCCGACCGGCTCGTCGGTCAAAACGACGTCGGTTCCCAGGTGTTCCGCCAGCCTTTCACCCACTGGCAGCATCGAGTACTTCGGGTCTGGTCGCCCCTTGGGTCGCCCGAGGTGGGATGCCAGAACGACGCGCGCGCCCTGCTCTATGGCGTACTTGATCGTGGGCAGGCTCTCGCGAACACGGGTGTCGTCAGCCACGCCGCCAGCGGGCGTGAGCGGCACATTGAAATCCACCCGGATGAATACGCGGCGACCGGAAATATCCAGCTCGGAGATTGTCTTTGTCGACATGTTCGGACGGCGCTCCTCGGTACTTCCTCACTGCGCCACACAAAACGGAGCGGCGATCGGGATCGTCCTCCATTCGCGAAGCGCCGGAAGAATGCTCGAAGGCCGCGCGAAAATCTACAAGAAATGGCGCGGGAACCGGCGTCCGCCGCCGACGGACAGCCGTCCATCCCTGCCGCGGGCGGTGCCCACCATGCTTGGACAAAGAAAAACCGGCTGGGCGAACGCCCGCCGGCCTTCTCATGTCACGCAAATCTGCTCTTGGTCGTTGCCTGCTTCGTACTGTTGCCGGTCCCGTCAGTCCAGCTGGACGTCGTCCTTGATGTCAGACGTGACCAGGCTGATGATCTCGCTCGCCAAGGCCACGATTTGGCGGGGTTCATAGCCGTTTTGACGGAGATCCTTGTAGATCGATTTTGACAGAATCTTGAGGGCCTTTTCGCGATTCGGCAGCGGAGCCGATCCGGAATCGAGCGCCACGTTGGTTTGAGTGAGCATTTGAGCCATACAACCCTCCTCCCAGAAGGTCGGGCCGGACTGAAGCACGGGGCATGCCATGGGGTTGTATTTCATAACATATTGAAATTATTATGATCTACTTGCTTCCTGCTCGACGACGCGCGAAAGCGCCTTCGCACTCGCCGCCGGTCCGAGGCAACGCCCGCGGCTGCGAAAAGACACGCTAGCGTCGAAAATCTGGCACTTTCGTGCGACCTCGGTCACAAAACGGGGTGCGAAGACGGTTTTACACCCGCAGCATCAAGCGCCCTCCGAGTCGCGTTGGCCAGGTGGCGGTCCATNNNGCGATGGGCGTGCGCGTTCTCGGCCATTCGATATACGCGCCCTGGTTCGTCTCTACATGGGCGGCCACCGCCGTGGCGTTGTCGGTGCTGGCCAGTTTGACCGTTCGCCGTCGTCTGGGGCGCTATGTCTTGGGATCTAAGCTGGACGCCGATGCCTATGCCCCGGCCAACGTGGATCTGGTGCGGCGCGCGGGCAATCGCTTCGAGTTGACGCTTGTTCCAGGAATGAGCGGACATATCGAGACCGGCCGGGTGCCGATGCCGATCGAGGCGCTCGTAGCCGACAAACCGCGGGTCATTCTTCTGGGTGAAGGAGCAACGGCTCAATTGTCGATGGGGGCGTCGACGTTCGTCGTTCGGAGTCGGCCCGAAGGCGCCACGCGCGAGGTTTGGTTTTCGCGAGAGTTTTTCGGCTTGTTCTCGCGCGCGGCTGTTCTTGGGGTTCAGCTTGCGGCGGTGGCCAGNNCTGGTCGCTCCGCGGATCACCACCCCCTGGGAGGCCGAGAAATGGCTGCGGGTCGAGGCTCAGGCTCAGGCGCGCTCGCTTCACCGCTGCTTTGATCCCCTGCCGGTCGCGTGTCAGCACCCGGGTTACGTGGGCGTGGGCGTGTCTTTGTCCCGGGACGGAGAGGTTCGATCGAACTGGATCGCGCGTTCCACCTACGGGGACGACTGTCCGGTGGACGAATGTGTCAAGGACGTGGTCTCGACCTGGGTTTTTGAACCTTTGCCCGAAGCAATGAGGGTCGTCCTGCCGGTTCAAGTCCTGCGAACCGAGAAGCCGTTGCCCCTCAAAGTCGCGATGGCGCCGGTCCGGGCCGTTCCTCAACTTCCCGACCCCGTTTCCGACTCGACGTCCGCAGGCCTCGAGTAGCCCCGCAGTGTCTTCCAAGGCACCAAAGCAGGATGGGGACGACGAGGCAGCCCGGGCCCGCGCCTTGGCCCTGCTGGAGGCTACGCACCAGTTCCCTTGCCACTACGAGGTCACGGTGATCGCATTCAACCAGGACACGGTGACCGACGCCGTTCGACGAGCCGCCGGTGCCCAGGGTCTTGCGGCCGGCGATCCGCCGGAACAAGGCGCACGCGCGGAGGGTTCCGCCGATCTGCGCGGTGCCATCACCCACCAGCCCCGAAGCAGTCGTGAGGGGAAGTACTTGAGCCATCGCTTCGCTGTTCACGTGATGCACGCGGGGGAGGTGCTGGAGTTGTATGCGCGGCTGCGAGTCCTGGAGGGCGTGGTGACGCTCCTTTAGGGTTGTCTGGCGCTGGCGCTGGCCGCGCCGGGCGGTGTATAGGTCAGTCAAGCACGTTGAACGAGCGTCCGCGCTATATCGCCGTCGAAGGGCCGATCGGCGTCGGCAAGAGTACCGTGGCCGAGTTGCTGGCCTCCGAGCTCGGCGCGCGATTGGTGCGTGAGCAGCCCGACGACAATCCGTTCCTGACGGCCTTTTACAAGGACCCGCGACGTCACGCGATGTCCACTCAGCTCTTCTACTTGTTGCAGCGCTACCAGCAGCAGGGTGATCTGGGGCAGGGCGATCTGTTCGCGCCCGGGGGCGTCGTGGCGGACTATCTTTTTGCCAAGGATCGCCTCTTCGCGTCGCTGACGCTCTCGAACGAC
Organism: Myxococcales bacterium; assembly: GCA_003161835.1. Classification (GTDB taxonomy): domain Bacteria; phylum Myxococcota_A; class Polyangia; order Fen-1088; family Fen-1088; genus FEN-1088. The sequence continues at coordinate 3,722 of PMNO01000389.1, forward strand.
GAGATGGCGCTTTACGAGCGCATCTATCAAATGCTGCGGCCGCGGGTCGCGACGCCCGATTTGGTGGTGTATCTGCAGGCGCGCACCCCCGTCCTGCTCGACCGGATTCGTCGCCGGGGCCGCGCGGCCGAGAGACCGATTCGTGCCGAATACGTCGAGGATGTCGCCCGCGCGTATGCCGCGTTCTTCTTCAACTACAACGAGGGGCCGCTGTTGATCGTGGATGCTTCCGAGATCGACCTCGTGACAAATTCAGAACACTGGGCCGAGTTGTCGGCGGTCATCCGACGGACGCGGGCCGGGGTGAACCATTGGACCCGGCGCTGAAGGCGGCCGTCGTGCTAGATCGTCGCTGATGGCCGAACCTGGAAGAGGAGGCGGACAGAACGTGGCGCCCAAGGTGACCGCCGCCCACCTCGCCACGCGCAAGGGTNNTTGCCCGTGACCCTGGACGACATCGTGTATCACACGCGCGCCGTGGCCCGGGGCGTTCGCCGCGCGCACCTGGTGGCGGACATGCCATTCATGAGCTACCAGGCGTCGATCGAAGACGGCCTGCGCGCGGCGGGACGCCTCATCAAGGAGGGTGGCGCCGAAGCGGTCAAGATCGAAGGAGGCGTTCACGTGGCTGAACTGGTAGCGCGGCTCACGAGGATCGGGATTCCGGTGATGGGCCACGTCGGGATGACTCCGCAGTCGGTTCATGCGTTCGGCGGTTTTCGCGTGCAGGGACGTACCGCCGAGCAGCGGCAGCGCATTCTGGCCGACGCGCGCGCGGTGGCCGACGCGGGGGCCTACGCCCTGGTGGTGGAAAGCGTGCCTCGGGGGCTGGGGGCGGACATCACGGCCGCGGTATCGGCGTTGACCATTGGTATTGGGGCCGGGGCGGCGTGTGACGGGCAGGTGCTGGTCATGCACGATTTGTTGGGGCTGGATCCATCGTGGAAACCTCGCTTCGCGCGCCGTTACGCCGAACTCGGCGCCGAGGCGCAGCGTGCGTTCGCGGCGTTTGCGGCCGACGTGCGCGCGGGAACGTTTCCCTCGGAGGCCGAGACGTTCGAGTGACGCCATCGGCAGTGCCCCCCGTGCCGGACGGTGTCTCCCTGTTCGCGACGCCTGCCGCGATGGCGGCGTGGTCGGGAGCCGTGCGCGCGCGGGGAGAACGGGTGGCGTTCGTGCCCACGATGGGAGCGCTGCATGAGGGCCACGTCGCGCTGCTGCGCGAGGGGCGTCGCCACGCGGACCGTTTGGCGCTGTCGATCTTCGTGAACCCCACCCAGTTCGCGCCCCATGAGGATCTGGCCCGGTACCCGCGCGATCTGTCGAGCGATCTTTCCCACGCGGCCGCAGCCGGAGTCGACGCGGTCTTTGCCCCGGATCGCGCCGCGATGTACCCGGCGGGGCACCAGACGACGGTCCGGGTTCACGAGATCGAGACTGGAATGTGCGGGGACACTCGTCCCGGGCACTTCACCGGCGTCGCCACCGTCGTGTGCAAGCTATTCCACATCGTTCAGCCGCACGTCGCGATCTTCGGCGAGAAGGACTTCCAGCAGCTGGCGCTGATTCGTCGCATGGTCCGGGACCTGGACATGCCGATCGAGATCGTGGGTTTGCCCACCGTCAGGGATTCCGACGGGTTGGCGTTGTCGTCGCGCAACAGATTCCTGTCGCCCGAGGAGCGGGCACGCGCCGTCGCTATCCCGATGGCTCTGTTCGCCGCGCGCGCGCGTCTCGCATCGGGCGAACGCGACGCCGCCGTGTTGATATCCGAGGTGCGACGCACCCTGGTGGGCGCCGTGGATCGGATCGACTACGTGGAGCTGCGGGACGTCGAGAACTTGCGCCCTCTCGAGATGGTCGATCGCGCGGCGGTGATCGCGGTTGCGGTTCACATCGGCTCCACGCGCCTCATCGACAACGTCCGCCTCGAATGATGATCGCCGCATTCCGTGCCGCGCCGAATGTGGGCACGTGGGAATCTGAATGTGGAATGTGAATAGACGGTGAGCCTCACGCCGCGACGCGGGCGATGTGCCCCAGCTTTTCTCGCAAGCCCAGGCGATAGAACCGTCGCAATTCGGGCAACATCTCGGACACGCGATCCCGCGCCACGAACGTGCGCGACAGGGTTTCCGCGTAGCGCCGCGCCTCCCCGTTGGCCACTCGATACCGGTCGTGCTCGTCGATATCCAGGTCCGGCGCGAAGGACACATCGTCGTAGAGCCGGCTTGTCAGGTCGCGTGCGTGCGCTCCCGCGGTGAGGTCATCGATCGCGTCACTGCCCGCGACCAGCAGACAGCAGGCGAACTTGTCGACTTCCGCCTGTAGTTCCAGTTCGAGGGCCGATACCGACCGATCGCCTGCCGCACACACCGCCACGTAGATGAAGTGACTGACGCCCTCGACGGCCAGACAAAAGTCGCTGAAGTTGGTGTCGTCGAGTCCACGCGCGGGATCGTGGCGCTCGAGATTCGAGACCGCCTCGTCGTGCAGGAATAGTCCGATCCGCACTTCATCGTTGTGCGCCTGGGTCACCAGCAGCTGCTCGCGCGGCGAGCGGGCGACGCCGCTATTTCGCCGGGCGTCCTCGGTGATCAGAAAGGATTCCACGTCGAGCTGGGTGTCAACGCGATACAGACATTCGAGCCCTCTTTGCAACCGCGACAGGACCGTCCGCCCTTCGCCNNGATGATGCTGGGTGTTCCATCATTGAAGGACTCCCAGCCCCCTCGCCACCGGCCTGCCGCTGGCGAGCACGCCTTCTTCAGCGAGGCGTCGCGCGGCCCAACCACTTTTCGTCTGCAGCCAACGCTCATACAGCCGGACCACGTCGCGATCGCGCCGCGCGCGCGCCGTGCGGTGGCTGATGGTCATCAGGACTTCGACGAATCGTGTGAAGTTCGAGGCCAACTGGCCGAAAACGGCGCCGAATGGCTCGGTGGGTCCCCCAGCAAGCCCGCGCGCGAGCTCGCCGTATGCGGCGCCGCCCATGTCGATGTAGTAGTCGACGTCCACCAACCCGCGCCCCAGGCTATCGCCCCAGAATCCGGAGATGAACAGGGCCGTATCGCCGATGTCCCGCAAGGTGGCGCGCCGCTCCCGGGGTGCGGCCTGAATGGCCTCCAGCAGGCGGAGCGCCAGGGGGCGATCCTCGATGGGCTGCACCGCATACCCCGCCAGCAAATGAACGAGGTAGTGCGCGGTCAGTTGGTCCGCGTCCACTCCTTCATCCTTGAAGGCCCTGTCGACCTCCACCTGGAAAAATGACTCGAGAGACCGTGTGATGTCCATGTTTCACCTATGGCTATCTATCGGCACATGGTCAAGAAAAGAATAATGATTCCATGTATATATGGCGTTAACAGCCTGGCAGAAGGGCCACGGGAGTGCCAGCCCACGCCTTCG
>PMNO01000433.1:0-7456 GCA_003161835.1 Myxococcales bacterium
ACCAGCTGCTCCTTGTCGCCCGAAAAACTGCGGGCCACGAAGGTCGCGCCCAGGCTCAGCGCCAGCATCACGGGATCGATGGGGCTCTGGCGGTTCGCCTCACCGCGCTTGCTCTTGGTCCCCAGGTCCGCCGACGCTGAAAACTGCCCCTTGGTCAGGCCATAGACACCGTTGTTTTCGATCAGGTACAGCATGTTGACGTTGCGGCGGATGGCGTGGGACAGGTGCCCGAGGCCGATCGACAGCGAATCACCGTCTCCCGAGATCCCGATGTACGTCAGGTCCTTGTTCGCCGCGTTCGCACCGGTGGCGATGNNGTGTCCATCTCGTAGAACGCGCGCACGATGGCCGCGGTGACCGAATCATGTCCGCACCCCGCGCACAGGGTCGACATGGACCCCTCATAGTCGCGTATGGTGAGGCCGATCTTGTTGGGGCGGGTCTGGGGGTGCAGGACCGTGGGTTTCTTGATCGATGCCATGGCGCTACGCCTCCATCGCTTTCGTGATCGCGTCGACGACGTGACGGCTGCTCAGCGGGAAGCCGCCGTAGACCAGCACGGATTTCAGCTTGTCCTTGCTGACGTTGGTCTCCAGGGTCAGCAGCGATTTGAGTTGCGCGTCGCGGTTCTGCTCGATCACGAAGATGCGTTCGTGGGCGGCCAGGAAATCCTCGACCTCCTGTCCGAAGGGAAACGCTCGAACGCGCAAATAGTCAGTCGCGATCCCCGCGTCGTACAGGGCGTCCATGCCCTCGCGCACCGCGGGATCACAGCCCCCCAGCGAGACGATGCCGATCGGGGAGCCCGGGGNNTCGTCGGGGATCTCGGTGTAGTGCCCCAGGCTGTTGTGCCCCGAGCCGCGCGTGAAGAACGAGCCCTTGGCGCTGACGCCGGGCAACGTCCGCGCCGCGACCTGATCCTCGTTTTCGGGCGAATAGCGGAAGTATTTGGCGATTGCCGCCAGCTGCGCGGCGTCGAGTACCCGACCCCGATCGGGACGATAGGCGTCGTCCCATTTCAAGCGGGGGCAAACCCAGTCGTTCATGCCGATATCCAGGTCCGACAGGATGAACACCGGGGTCTGAAACCGCTCCGCGAGATCGAACGCCTGCACCGCGGCCGTGAAGCATTCGTCGGGGCTGGCCGGAAACAAGAGGATGTGCTTCGTGTCGCCGTGCGAGGCATAGGCGCAGGCCAGCAGATCGCCCTGCTGGGTACGGGTCGGCATGCCCGTCGACGGTCCCGTGCGCTGGATGTCGACGATCACCGCCGGAATCTCGGCATAGTAGGCCAGCCCGATCAGCTCACCCATCAGCGAAATCCCCGGACCAGAGGTCGAGGTGAACGCGCGCGCGCCGTTCCAGCCCGCGCCTATCACCATCCCGATCGCCGCCAGTTCGTCCTCGGCCTGCAGGATGCAGTAGTTGTTCTTGCCGGTTTCGGGATCCTTGCGGTACTGCTTGCAGAACTGGGTGAAGGCGTCCATCACCGACGTGGACGGGGTGATCGGGTACCAGGCCGCCACGGTCACGCCCGCGAAGACGCAGCCCAGCGCCAGGGCGGTATTGCCGTCGATCAGAATACGATCGTCGGTGGCGTGCATTTTTTCCAGGCGGATGGGGAGGGGACAGTCCAGATGGTCCCGGGCGTATTCAAAACCCGCCTTCAGCGCGCGGTGGTTCGAATCCATCAAGGCTTTCTTCTTCGAGAATTTCTGCTCCAGCATCTGGTCGACGATCGCGGTGTCGATGTCCAGGAGCGCCATCAGGGCCCCCAGATAGGCGATGTTCTTCATCAGAATGCGCTCGCGCGATTCGGTGAAGATGTCGTTACACATCTGGGCCAGCGGCACGCCCAGAAACGTGACGTCAGGACGCAACAGCTTTTCGTCCAGCGGCCAGGTCGAATCGTAGAGCAGGTAGCCGCCGGACCGCACTTCCTTGACGTCGCGCGCGTAGGTCTCGGCGTTCATCGCGATCACCAGATCGTAGTCCAGCGCGCGTGACGTGTGGCCGCTCTTGTTGACCCGCACCTCGTACCAGGTGGGCAGCCCCTGGATGTTGGACGGGAACAGATTCTTCCCCGAGACGGGGACGCCCATCCGAAAGATCGCCTGCATCAACAGCCCGTTCGCGCTGGCGGAGCCGGTTCCGTTGACGTTGGCGATCTTCAGCGCGAAATCGTTGGTCCTAACCAGTCTTTCTTGATGCACCGTTTTTTTGCCCCGCGTGAGGAAGGATCAGCTCGAATTTTTCCATGTCCCACGCCGCCGTCGGGCAACGTTCGGCGCACAGGCCGCAGTGAACGCACAGGTCTTCGTCCTTCACCATGACCCGCCCGGTCTGGGGCAGCGCGCCCGACACGAACAGCGCTTGCTCGGTGTTCTTGGCCGGCACCGTCAACCGGGGCCGCAGCGCCGGTTCATCGGCGTTGGGGGTGATGGTCAGGCATTGCAAGGGGCAAATGTCGATGCAGGCGTCGCACTCGATGCACAGCTTGTCCTTGAATGACGTCTCGATGTCGCAGTTCAGGCAGCGTTCGACCTCCCGCGTGATCTGGTCAACGTCAAAGCCCAGCTCCACTTCCAGGCTGAGCTTTTGAAATCGTTCGCGCAGATCCACGTGTTTCATCTTGGCGCGATGGGCCGGGTTGTAGTCGTTGCTGTAACTCCACTCGTACATCCCCATCTTCTGGGTGACGAGGTTCATGCCCGAAGCGGGCCGGTCGGCGACCGCCAGGCCCTGGCAATGATTGTGAATCGAGATCGCCGCCTCGTGCGCGTGGGCCACGGCCCAAATGATGTTCTTGGGTCCCCAGGCGGCGTCGCCGCCGAAGAAGATCCCCGGGACCGACGATTGGAACGTGACCTTGTCGACGATCGGCATGCCCGACTTGTCGAATTCCATCCCGATGTCCCGCTCGATCCAGGGGAACGCATTTTCCTGGCCGATGGCAACGATCACGTCGTCGGCCGGAATGAAAACGGTGTCGATCACCGTCGACGTGGCGCGACCCTTGGCGTCCTCGCTCCATTCCAGGCGTTCGAATTCCATGCCCCGGAGTTTTCCGTCCTCGACGACGAAGCGCTTGGGGGAATGGTTGACCACGATCTCGATCAACTCCTCCTCGGCATCCTCCAGCTCCCAGGGCGACGCCTTGAAGAATTCGCGTGGCCGGCGCGCCATCACCTTGATGTCCGTGCCGCCCAGGCGCCGCGAGGTGCGGCAACAGTCCATGGCCGTATTGCCGACGCCGATGATCAGGACCCGTTGTCCGATGCTCTTGATGTGCTCGAAGGCGACGCTCTCCAACCATTCGATGCCGATGTGGATGCGGTCNNCCCATGTTCAGGATCATGTCGACTTCTTCGTTCAGCACTTTTTCGGGCAGGCGAAACGAAGGAACGTTGGTGCGCATCAGTCCGCCGGCGCGGGTGCTCTTTTCGAACATGACGACTTCGTAGCCCAGGGGGGCCAGATCGTTGGCGACCGCCAGGGACGCCGGACCGGCGCCGATGCAGGCGATACGCTTGCCGTTCTTTTGCGCGGGCGCCTGCGGCAGCTGGTCGGTGATGTCGTCGCGCAGATCGGACGCGACCCGCTTCAAGCGGCAGATCGCGACCGGCTCGCCATCGACCCGGGTCCGGCGACACGCGGGCTCGCACGGGCGGTCGCAGGTGCGGCCCAATATCCCGGGGAACACGTTGGACTGCCGGTTCACCAGGTACGCGTCGGAATAGCGCCCTTGTGCGATGAGGCGGATGTATTCGGGCACGTTGGTGTGCGCCGGACACGCCCACTGGCAGTCGACGACCTTGTGGAAATAGGACGGATCTCGGATGTCTGTGGGTTTCACGGCAGGGGGCCAGACGAGGGCATACACCAAAATTGGGAAAGGCTCTAGTGAAACGCACACGCGTCCCACAGGCGACGGACCGAGGAAAAACCCCACATCAAGGGCACACCCGACGTTCGAGCCACAGGGCGTCGAATGGATCCGGGAGCGAATCGCCCGGGCGCGGACGCGCGTGGGCGCGCGGACTACGCTGCGTGTTCCATGTCGGCGCTTGACCCGGGCTTTGCCAGGGGCAGGCGGATCGTCACCGCCGTCCCCTCCCCCACCACGCTCGTGACCTCGATCGTGCCGCGATGGTCGTCCACGATACGGGCGACTGTCGCGAGGCCCAGGCCCGTCCCCGCGTTCTTGGTCGAGAAAAAAGGCTCGAAGATGCGATCGAGATCNNGGCGGTGGTCGGTGCGGGCGGAGTCCGTGTCGAGGGTGACCTCAATCTTGAGCGTGCCGCCGTGGGGCATGGCCTCCGCGGCGTTGCGCAGGAGGTTCCAGACGATTTGCCGCACCTGTCCCCCCGCCGCTTCGATCTCGAGTTCGTCTCCCGTCGGGAACTCGGTCTTGATGGATTGACGCGCGTCGCGCCGCTCGCGTTCGAATGCCTGAAGCACCTCCTTGACCTCCTCGACCAGGCCGATCCGGCGGCGCTCCTCGGTGCGGGGGCGCGCGTAGTCGAGGAGGCTGGTGATCAGAGCATTGAGCCTGTCGACCTCGCGCACCGCGATGCTCATCAGCTGGCGGCTCTCCGGATCGGTGCCCGGCTGATCGCGCAGGATCTCGATCGAGCCCGAGATGCTGGCGAGCGGGTTGCGGATCTCGTGGGCGATGGCCGCCGACAGGCGCCCGATGCTGGCCAGCCTCTCGGCGCGGGCGACCGCGACCTCCATGCGCTTGAGCTCGGTGAGATCCTGGAAATGGATGACCCGCCCGATGAGCTGGCCCAGGTGATCCGACAATGGTGCCGCCGACACTCCGAGGTGGCGGGGCGCTCCGGCGCGGCCGTTGGTGCTGATCTCGGCGCGGCGCACGACGCCCGACGGCCCGGCCTCGGCCAGCACCCGGGGCAGGTCGGGGAGCACGTCGGTCAGCGGCAACCCCACCAGGCCCAGCGTCCCGGCGCCCAAGATCTCCCGCGCGACCTCATTGGCCGTGGTTACCCGCCCTTTCAAATCCACGGTGACCAACCCCGAGGTCAGACAGCGGATCGTGTTCTCGTGCAGGCGGGCCAGATCTCCGGCGTAGGCCTCGTGAATGGTCAGACGTTCGTCCGCCTGGCGGCTCATCGCTGCCAGCTTGGACGCCAGAAATCCGACCGCGATCAGCGCGGCGACGTTCAGAGCTAACTTGCCCGCCAGCTCGGCGCGCGACAGGCCCCACGGCGCGACCAGCTGCCCCGGAAGCAGGGGGAGCAGGTGCGCCCATCCCAGCGTGGCCACACCGACCATCAAGGCGATTCCCGCCACCGCCACCAGGGCCGCGCCGCGCCGCCGCGCCAGCAAGGCCATCGCGACGACGTCAATCAGATAGAGGAAGCAGAAGCCGCTCTGGCCGCCCCCGGTTGCATGCACCACCAACGTCGTGAGTGCGAGATCGATCCCGATTTGCCAGTACGCGAACGCGAGGGGATGTCGGACCCTGGGGAACGCCAACGCATAGACCAGACTCGCGGTGTAGGTGGCGGCGATCAGAGCGAACCCGAAGCGGGCGAACGGGGCGCCGAGCTCCTCCAGCGTTCCCTGTGACAACACCGCGGCGGCCACCGCTCCGCCGAGCAGGAGGGTGACCAATCCGACGCGAAACAACATCAGGACCTTGACCGTGCGCAGAACGTCGGCGCGCGATCGGTCTGGCGGCGCGAGTTGCGGCGTTCGGTTCATCACGTTCGGGGCCACCCCATCAGGCCGATTTCATGTTTCCAGCCATCTCGAAGATCGGCAGGTACATCGCGATCACCATCCCGCCGACAACGGCGCCGAGGAACACCATCATCAAGGGTTCGATCAGGCTGGTCATGGCGGCGACCGCCACGTCGACCTCCTCCTCGTAGAAGTCGGCGATCTTCGACAGCATCGCGTCCAGCGCGCCCGTCTGTTCACCGACGCCGATCATCTGGACGACCATGGGCGGCATCAGCGCCGTCTCCATCAGCGGCGTCGCCATGTCCTTGCCTTCCGAGATCTGGGAACGCGCGTACATGATGCCGGCCTCGACCACCGTGTTGCCCGCGGTCTTGGCGCAGATCTCCAGGGCATCGAGAATCGGTACGCCCGACGCCAGCAGGGTCCCCATCGTGCGCGTGAAGCGCGCGACCACGACCTTGCGCAGGACCGGCCCCAGCACCGGCAGCTTCAACAGGATCCCGTCGAAGGTGAGCCGGCCCTTGGGGGTGGAGAGGATGAACTTCATCGCGACGCCGATGGCCACGAGGATGCCGATGATGAACGGCAAGTAGTGGGCGAGGGCATGCGAGATCTCGATGACGACGCGGGTCGGCGCCGGCAGCTTGCCGCCTCCGAAGTCCTTGAACATCTTCTCGAAGACGGGGATCACCTTGGTCAACAGGATCGTGACGACCAGCGCCGCTATGCCGATGATGGAGATCGGATACACCATCGCGCCCTTCACCCGGCGCTTCAGCTTCATCGCCTTCTCCATGTAGATGGATAGGCGCTCCAAGATGCCGTCCAGGATCCCACCCGCCTCGCCGGCCGCGACCAGATTGACGAACAGATCGTCGAAGATCTTGGGATACTTCCCGAGCGCGTCGGACAGGGTGAGGCCGCCCTCGACCGAGGCCTTCACCCCCGCCAGGACCTTGCCGAAGCGCTTGTTCTCCGACTGCGTCGCGAGAATGTCCAGACATTGCACGATGGGCAACCCGGCATCGATCATCGTGGCGAACATGCGCGTGAACACGACCACGTCGGTGGTCTTCACGCCGGTGCCGAACGGCAAGGTCAGAGCGCGCGGCTGCTTGTGCACCGACACGGGGACGAGCAACTGTTGCTTGAGCCGCTCCTCCACGGCGTCGGGATCCTCCGCTTCCATGACCCCCTTCTTCACCTCGCCGCTGCGCGCGCGGGCCTCCCAGACAAACGCGGTCATCTAGCGCGACTCCCTGCGCGAGCCCGGGGGTGCACCGGAGCCCGACGTTCCCGGTCCCGCGCCAGCCCCGGCCGCGGCGCTCGACGACATGATCTGTTGCAACTCATTGGGGTCGGAGCTCGACCCGATGGCTTCCTCCAGGGTGATTGTCCCGGCGGCGTGAAGCTGCGACAGGTGCTGATTGAGCGTCCGCATTCCGCTCACGCCCTGTCCGATCTGCATCTGGGAGTAGATCTGGTGCATCTTGTCTTCGCGGATCAGGTTCCGAATCGCGGAATTGGGAATCATGATTTCGAGCGCCGCCACCCGGCCCGTTCCCGAGGCGCGCGGGAGCAGCGACTGACACACCACGCCCTCCAGGACGAACGACAGTTGCGCCCGGATCTGCGATTGCTGATGCGGCGGGAACACGTTGATGACCCGGTTGATGGTTTGCACCGCTGAATTCGTGTGCAGCGTTCCGAAGCACAGGTGGCCGGTCTCCGCGGTGGTCAGCGCCGC
>PMNO01000433.1:7465-9601 GCA_003161835.1 Myxococcales bacterium
GACTTGCCGGAGCCGGTGGGGCCCGTGATCAGCACCAAGCCCCGCGGCTTGTTGCACAGCTCCTCCAGCACGGGGGGCAGCCCCAGGTCGGCGAACGATCGAATCTTGAACGGGATCGTGCGGAACACGCCCGCCACGGCGCCCTTTTGCATGAAGACGTTGGCGCGAAATCGCGCCAGGCTCTTCACACCAAACGAAAGGTCCAGCTCCTGGTCTTCCTCGAAGTGCGCCTTCTGCTCGTCGGTCAGGACCGAATAGCAGAGCTGCTTCGTCTCGACGGGACTCAACGCTGGAACGCGAAACGGNNTGGTGCAGCGTGACTGTCTGAGGGGCTGGCGCGACCGACATGGAATCCTTCAATCCGCCGCCGTGATACGGGCGACCTCGTCTACTGAACTCGTGCCCTGGCAGATCTTCCGGACACCCGACATGCGCAGGGTACGCATGCCGCGCCGGATGGCCTCGGCCTTCAACTCGGCTGCCGATGCGCCCTGCAGGATCAATTCCTTGAGCGGATCGCTCATGGTCATGACCTCGTACATCGCGATCCGCCCCTTGTATCCCGTGCCGTTACACACGGCACACCCGACTCCGCGGGTGCAGGTGGCGGTTTCGATTTCGTCGTCCTTCGCTCCCAGCGTGCGCAGCTCGTCCTTGGGGGTGGCGATGGGCTGCTTGCAGGCGGCGCAGATCTTACGAAGCAGGCGCTGCGCCTCCACCAGATTTACGGACGCGGTCACCAAGAATGGCTCGACACCCATGTTCAACATGCGCGTGATCGTCGACGACGCATCGTTGGTGTGCAGGGTGGACAGCACCATGTGGCCGGTCAAGGCGGCCTTGACCGCGATCTCCGCGGTTTCAAAGTCGCGAATTTCGCCGATCATGATGGTGTCGGGGTCTTGCCGCAGAAACGATCTCAGGGCCGCCGCGAAGGTCAGCCCGATGTCGTCGCGCACCTGCACCTGGTTGATGCCCGCCAGGTTGAACTCGACCGGATCCTCGGCGGTGCTGATGTTGTCCGATATCTGATTGAGCTCCTGGAGGGCCGAATACAGGGTGGTCGTCTTGCCCGATCCGGTGGGTCCGGTCACCAGCACCATGCCGTAGGGGGCTTCAATCGCGCGCTTGAACTCGGCCAGTTGCTCGGGCTCCAATCCCAGCTTGGTCATATCCAGCTGCAGATTTCCCTTGTCCAAGAGCCGCAGAACGATCTTCTCGCCGAATAGCGTCGGCAAGACCGACACGCGAAAATCCATTTCCTTTCCCTGCCCCAGCTTCAGCTTGATACGCCCGTCCTGGGGGAGCCGCCGCTCGGCGATGTCCAGGTGGGCCATGATCTTGATCCGGCTGGTCAGCGCCGCCTTCAACCTCAGGGGCGGCGTCATCTCCTCCTGCAACACCCCGTCGACGCGGTATCGAACGCGGTAGCTCTTCTCGTAGGGCTCGATGTGAATGTCGCTGGCGCCTTTCTTGACGGCGTTCAGCAGGATCACGTTGCACAGCTTGACGACCGGCGCGTCCGCTGACGCGCGCTCGAGGTCGAGGGTGTTGTCGTCCGCCTCGTCCTCGGAGGCGAACTCGACGTTCTCGTCCAGCTCGCCCATCATCTCTTCCATGTTGAAGCTGTGCAGTTCCTCCTTGGGCTCGTAGTACTTGGTCAGCGCGGCGGCGAGGTCGGCATCTGACGCAACGACGACCTCGATGTTGTAGTTGGTCAGGAACTTGAGATCGTCGAGCGCGACCACGTTCGAGGGGTCACTGGTCGCCACGATGAGCGCCTTGCCCGCGCGATTCATGGGAATGACCCTGTGTTTGCGGGCGACGTCACGCGGGATCAGTGCGATGACCTCGGCGTCGATCTCGAATTCACCCAGGTTGACGGCGGGCACACCATAGTGCCGCGAGAGAAAGCGACTCAGGTCCTCCTCTGACAGCGCGCCATTTTTGACCAGGGCAAGGCCCAGGCGCTCGCCGGATTTACGGCTCGCGTCCAACGCTTTATGGAGCTGCTCGGTCGATATAAGCTGCTCCCGGACGAGAAGCTCGCCGAGCCGACTCATGACAGCCCGATCCCTCGGGCTATCGGACGGAAGTCTTTAGGTCAATTCGCGCAAGGTCAGTCCGCGAACGGGT
>PMNO01000157.1 GCA_003161835.1 Myxococcales bacterium
CCCGCCGTTGACAAAGGTATAGCGACGCTGAAGAACACGCGGGGCCGGGACGCACCCAGGCTGCGCGCGACCAGCACGAGGTTGGGGTCCAGGCGGCGGAAGGCCGTGATCGCGGCCTGCACGTAAAACGGAGCGGCCACGAACGTCTCGGCGATCACGACCGCCGCGCGGGTGAACGGTAGCCCGATGCCCGCGCGCGCCAGGCCCGGACCGAGGAGCCCCCGNNAGCTGGATGATGGTCTCGGCGATGCGCCATCCGCGGCCTTTGTGGCGCGCCAGAACCCAGGCCAGCGGGGTTCCGCAAGCGACCACGAGAACCAGGCTGGCGGTGGTGGTGACAACGGTCAAGCGGACCGCCGGGCCGACCAGAGGATCGGCGAGGCCGCCAAGGATTTCCCGAGGCGATGAGGTCAGCAGGAGGCCGGCAACCGGCAGGACCACCAACAACAACAGGAACCCAGAAAGCGCGCCCACCGCGACGGACCACGCCACGGAGACGGCGGAGTCACGTCCTGTCCTCGGTCCCTCCACCGCCCATCCCTTCTATCCAACTCTATCCAACCTGCCAACCCGCGAGGGTTCGGTCGTTGGCGCGGCGGAGCAGGCGAGCGCCCTCGCTCAGGCGAAGAGCCCCGGCACGGGGCCGGTGCTGAAGGCCGTGTCTCCGTAAGTAGCCATCGGGACGCCCAGCGCACCCGCGACGGCGGCCCACACGTCGTTCATGTAGCGCATGCCGAACTTGACGTGACGGCCGGTCTGCAGTTTCAGACTCTTTCCGCCAAACATCAGCAGCGGCATGTTCTCGATGGAGTGCGACCACCCGATGCAACACTCGTTCAGATACACGACCAACGTGTGATCCAGGAGCGTGCCATCACCGTCGGGAGTGGCCTTCATCTTGGTCAACAGATCGGCCAGTTGCTGAGAGTAGAACTGATCGATCTGGCCCAGCAGGGTATTGGCCGCGGCGGTCTGGACGTGCGACAGATCGTGGTGGCCGAGCCCGCTTGGGTCGGTGAAACCGGGAATGATCTTCGCGAAGCGCATGGCGGAGTTCCCGTGCGCGAAGGTGAACGTTGCCACCCGCGTCAGGTCGCATTGAAAGGCGGACAAGATGATGCCCAGTTGGCTCTGGGCGACCACCTTGTGCTGAGCCTCGTCGATCGTGAGATCGCCCGTTGGATTGGGGAGCGCGGGCAACACGGGCCCCGCGCAAGCCATGCCACCCGTGGATCCGGCCGGCCGCGGGACGAGCTTGGCTTCCAACTGGGTAATTCCATCCAGGTGCGCGTCCAGCTTTTGCAGCTGCGACTGGGGCACGAGCGCGCGGAGTCTCGTCAGATCCTTGTGAACGAAATCGAGGACGCCCTGGTTCTGGAGGCGCATGCGTTCGAGGAGGGCGGGGGAGACCCCGGTCATGGCGGTGGAGAACACGTTGCCGAACAAGGTTGCGGGACGGCTCTCCGCGAAGAGAGCGCTGCTGTTGGTGTCGTAAGACATCACCTTGAAGTTTGGCAGGCCAAGGCTGGACGGCCGATAGGCGGTAGCCTGAATGGACGGAACCACGGTTCCTGCCAGGCCCGCCGCCGGTTTTTGGAGCAGGAGCTGATCGATGGACGGACCTGCAGCGGTTTGGTTCTTGGCTTGCTGGTCCCCCCCCGAGGAGGTCCCGGGGATCTCGACCGGACGGCGGCCGGACATCATCGTGATAAGACCAGCGCCGTGCTGATCTCCGGCCCAGTTGTGATCGCGCGGACAGTAGATTCCGTTCAGAATCGTCATGTCGGCTTTCAAGGACTCGAAGGGCTGAAGGACCGTCGGCAGGGTGAACGTCGTGGCGTCGCCTGCCGTCGGGAAGAATTGATCCGGGAACGTTCCGCAGGGGCGATGAACAATCAACAGACGGGTCGGGGACGCGCCCGCTGCCGACGCAAATAGGGGCCGGAGGAACATGCCCGCCGCCGTCGTGCCCACGCCGGCCAGGAGAGTTCGCCGCGGAATATGTCCGAAGGCATCATGCTTTTTCATGGAAGGCCCTTTCGATTTTCCTTGTCGCGATCTTCGAACGATCCGCCGTCATGGTCCCACATCGCGGGTGCCGAATCCCGGCGACGTCAGCATGGCACGGTAGTAGTCGGTGAACGTTCCCGTCGCAGCGAACCGGTCCTTGACTTGTTGTAGGGCGCACGAATGATCGTCCACCACCGAACGACCCAGCACGAACACCGCCAAATTGCGGGCAGCGCATTCGGATACCCTCTTGCCGCTCTTCAACTTGGCCACGAGATCAGGAAGGTCGGCCACGGGGCCGTCCAGGTCGGGGCCAAGGCGGGTGATCACGGTCGAGCTGTCGATCACCTTGTTGGCGGCATCCACCATGTTGTAGCGCCCGATCGGGTCGTATCGTTCCGTGGCCAGTCCGAGCGGATCGAAGAGCGCGTGGCAAGCCCCGCAGCCCGCCGCGTTGGTGGCCCGCAGGTTCGCCAATTCCCGTTCGGTGGCGTCCTTGGGGAAAGTTGCCGCGACGGTGGCCGCGTTGGCGGGCGGCGCGGGCACCGTCGAGCCGCAGACGAGGGCGTTGTAGATGAACAAGCCGCGGTGAACGACGTCACCCCGATCGGGATGCGACCAGGCCGCCAGCACCGCAGGCTGGGTCAGAATGCCGGCGCTCCGCTCGGGCAACTGGACATCCATGGGTACGAGACTGGTGCCGGTGACGCCGGGAATACCGTAAACCTTGGCCAAATTCGCGTTCACGTACATCCGCCGCGACGTCAAGAGGTCCGACAGGTTTCCGTGGGTCAAGAGATCGCCGACGAACATCTTCGCGCTGTCGTAGAGGTTTTGTTTCAACTCGGCGGTGAATTCGGGGAACAGCGTCGTGTTCTTGGGGACAATCGATCGGAGCTTTTCAACGCCCAGCCAGAAGCCGGCCTTGTTGCCCAGGTTGGTTTGCACGGCCGGCGAGGCCAGCAAACGATCGACCTCCGACGCCAGCACGCCCGGGTTCAGCAGCGATCCGTCGAGCGCCTTCTGCCAGAGCGAATCGTCGGGCACAGAATCGAGCAGGGAGAACGATACCGCATCCGCCACCTCGGTCGCGGTGAGGGTGACCGACCCGCTGGTCAATCCACTACCGCCACCAGCGCCGCTGGCGCCGATCTCCGTGCGATACAAGAAGGAAGGGGACTGGAGAGTGGCTTCGATGATCAAGCGAATTCCGGTTGCCACGTTGTCGACCAGACCGGCATGGTACAGGGCCAGCAGATCCGTGACCTCGGCATCCGTGACGGGACGCGCGAACGCGCGCGCGACTCGATTGCGAATGAAGCGTTCGACGCACGCATCCGTCGGCGCCACCTGCCCGCAGGGGAGGAACACCGCCAGGTTCGCGGTCACCGCGCCCAGCGCGGCGTTGTGCGCGGCCAGTTGGTAGGCGTTGGCCACGCTGGCCTGGACGGTCAGCTTCGGCGCCTCGGAGAAGTTCGTGTAGTCGGCGGGCTGGGTGTCCGCTTCGGTGACCTCGGGGGGAACCCGCACCCCAAAAACCTGGGCGACCACGTTGACGTATTGCTCGTCGGTGATACGCCAGATGCGCGCCGGCGCCAACGACGCGGATGCGGTGCAGGCCGCCGGGCCGGCCGCTCCGCTACCTCCGACGATCGTTGTCCCGCCGGTTCCGACCCCGACTGTCCCACCGTGGCCAGGCACGCCGCCCACCGCTCCGGGCGAGCCGCCGCTGCCCGTGGGGGCCGAATTGCCCGTCGCGCCCGAGCCGTTGCCCGGTGCTTGATTTTGCGGCACCGAGCCCGTACATCCGCCGATGACGGCCATGACCGTCGCGGCGCCGATTCCTAAAAGGATCTGGTGTCCCTTGACCATGGCCGTCCCCCGGTGAGTGTTTCCTGCTTGGTTGGCAACGCGATTGATCAGTGTCATCGCCATCAAAAAAAGGTCCCGCAGTTGGTGTCGAGCAACATGGGGTGAAGAGTCACATCGGTCTTGGTGCTGTGGTCGCCCACGGTCCAGTTGGTGGCGGGATCGGTGCCGGGGCGCGTGTAGGTCAGGGTACCTTGCTGCGCGGCGCTGCAGGTGAGCGAGCCGATGCCGTCGCCGCGCTTGCCACCCCACACCCCTCCTTGTGTCGCGGCGCTGTCACAGGAGAATCCGTCGTGAATTTGAAGCACGTGAGCGCCCTGAGGGCATTTGGTCGCGGTGACCACCACGGTGACGTCGGTTCCCGTCTGGGTGAATACGGCCGTCAGACCCACCGCGGGTATCGAGCACGTGGCGACGTGCCCGCTTCCCGCCGGCGCGTCTGACCCCGCGTCCGCGGACCCGGCCACCGCCGCGTCCGTGCCGGTGGTACCGCCCGACGCCATGACGATCCCCGCGTCGGTGAACAGATGTCCATCGTCGAAATTGCCGGCACCCCCGGCGCCGCCCGATCCTTTGGCCGAGCCACCACTCCCGCTGCCGCCTGTGCCGGGCGCACCTCCGCTTGCGGGTTTGTTGCTGCCGCCGGTGCCGCCGCTTCCAGACGCGCTTCCTCCTGTACCAGACGTGATCGCGCCACCCGTCCCGGTCCCGCCCGACGCTACGATCGCGCCGCCAGCCCCGTTGGTCGAGCCTCCCGTGGACTGCCCGCCGGACGCTGCGACGGGGCCCGGGCCCGCGTCCTGTTTGACGCAACGGACGCTACAAACGGCCAAGAAAAGCGTGATTGTCAGAAGAACCTGGCCAGGGGCGCGCATGGAAATGCCGACGAGCCGGGAGCGACATCTCATGGGTGGGATGTTACCGCTAACACGGACCGTTGCAAGTGATATGTCGGTCGAAAGGGAGACCGGGTCTACGGGCGTCGTCTGCGCCGCAAGGACCCTCCAAGCACGAGACTGGAAACCAGAAGAACCCATACCAGCGCGGTCGGATCCAATCTACCCGAGCCGAAATCACAGCCGGAGCCACCCGAGGCCGAGACGGTCTTCACGCTTGGCGGCGACGGTTTTGGCGCCGTGCTTGGCACGATCGTGACCCGCGCGGTATTTCCCAGGCCGTCCGTGACCTCGACGATGTCCGACTTTCCCGGGGGAACCGACTGAGCGGCGCTGTACAGACCGGTCGCTGGATCGACCGAGCCGCCGGCGCTGCTGTCGACGAGCTTCCAAGCGTACCCGGAACCGCCACCGCCCGTCGCTGTGAGTTGAATCGTGCCTCCAGGAGCTACCTTGAGGAGGGTCGGTTGGACTGTGATGCCGGCGGTCACGGTCATCGTGACCGACACCGACACACCGTTCGCGTCGGTGACGGTGACGAGGTCCGCCACCTGGGGGACAGTCCCGGCCACGTANNGGCGCCACGGAGGCATTCGCGGGCGTCACGCTCAGCGCCTTGCCGATGACCACCGTCGCCGTGGCCCGATTCCCCAGAGAATCCGTGACGGTCACCAGATCCGTGGTGTTGCCGGTCGCTCCGGCCTCATAGTCACCCCGCGCGACGTCGATCGTTCCTCCCGAACCATTCGTGGACACCTGGAATTGGGCGCCCGAGCCGCTGCCGCCCGACACGCTGAAAGCGATCGTTCCCTTGGGCGCGAGCATGGCTTGAACGGGGGTCAACTGGAGCCCTGCCGCCACGACAATGACGGCGGTGGCCGCCTGTCCGGTTGAATCGACGGCGCGGACGATATCGGTCACGTTGGGG
The DNA here is from genome assembly GCA_003161835.1 of Myxococcales bacterium. GTDB lineage: Bacteria > Myxococcota_A > Polyangia > Fen-1088 > Fen-1088 > FEN-1088. Next base: position 5,704 of record PMNO01000157.1, read on the forward strand.
GTGTTTCCAGCCGTGTAGGTGCCGGTCTTCGCGTCGATGGTGCCGCCGGATGAGTTGGTGACGATCAAGAACGAATAGCCCGTGCCGCTGCCGCCGCTGGCCGTGAACTGAACCCCTCCCCGGGGCGGCGGCGCCGAGCTGGGTGGGTTGAGCGCGACACGGTTGCCGATCGCCACCTGGACGCGGCTCACGTTGCCGAGGGAATCGGTGACCGCCACGACGTCGATGGAGTCGTCGGTGTCGCCGGCCACGTACACCCCCGAGGTTGCGTTGATGACGGCACCAGAGCCATTGGTCGTGAGACTGTAGACGTAGCCGGTTCCACTTCCACCAGACGCGGTGAAGGTCACGGTGCCTCCGTGCTGCAACACGGGTGACGAGGGCGCGATGACCACGCTGTCGCCGACGGAGATCTGGAGGCTGGCGCTATTGCCCAGATCGTCGGTCACCTCTATCAGGTCGGCGGTGTGGGCCGTCGCTCCGGCCACGTACAGGCCCGTGGTGGAGACGATGATGGCGCCCGAGCCATTGTTGCGCAGAGCGAACACATATGTCCCTGAGCCTCCGCTGGCGACCAGGGCCAACCTTCCACCGGGAGGCGTCTGGAGGGACGGGGCCGAGAGCGAAACGCCCGCACCGACGTCAATCGTGGCGGTCGCGCTGTTCCCGAGCGCATCCGCGACGGTGACGATGTCGGTGACCTCGGCGGTGGAGCCCGCCACATACACGCCCGTGCTGGAGTCAACCGTGCCGCCCGAACGGTTGGTGGTCAATGCGAAGGTGAATCCTGTCCCTCCGCCTCCCGACGCCGAGAGGATGACCGTGCCCCCCGGGGGCGTCTTGGACGAGACCGGAGCGACCAGCACGCCCGGGCCCACCTCGATCGTGGCCGTGGCGCTGTTGCCAAGCGAATCCGTCACCGTGACTTGATCGACCACGTTCGGGGTTGCCCCGGCCCGATACACACCGCTCGAATCCACGATGGACCCGCCGGACTTGTTGTTGGTCAAGGCAAAGACAAACCCGGTCCCGCTTCCGCCGGCCGCCGCGAACGTGATGGCGTCTTGGGGGGCGACCGAGGGCGTCGCGGGATTGATCGCGAGGCCCCCTCCGATCGAAACGCTGACGTGCGCGCGGTTGCCGAGGGCATCGACGGCCTCCACGACGTCAACGACAGCGGACACCGCGCCGGCGTGGTAGGCCCCGGTGTCGGCGTCGATGGAACCGCCTGAGCGATTCGTGCTGACGGCGTATTTGAATCCCGAACCACTGCCCCCGGTGGCCGTGAATGTCAGAGACCCGAGCGGCGGCGCGCTGGGAGTCAACGGGGACAGGGACACGCCCAGACCAACGTTGATCCGGATCGTGGTCGAAGCCCCATTCACATCGGTTACGGTCACCAGATCACTGGTATTGCCCGTGTCGCCGGCCGCATAGGCGCCGGTCAGTGCATCGAGCGTGGCGCCGGAGCCATTCGTCGTGAGCGCGAAAGTGTTGGAACCCGCGCCCCCGGTCACCGCGAGGCTCAGTGCTCCCAACGGAGGAGATGACAGCGTCGCGGTCGTGGCGCGCAGACTCTGAGTCACTGTCACGCTGGCCGAGACGGTATTTCCGAGCGAGTCGCTCGCGGACACCACGTCGGTGACGCCCCCGGTGACACCCGCGGAGTATGCCCCGGTGGAGGCATCGATCGAACCATTGGACGCGTTGGTGGTGAGCGCGAAGCGGTACCCGATGCCGCTGCCTCCCGAGACCGAGAAGGCCTGCGACCCGAGGGGAGCCAACGAACCGGCGGTGGGGGACAGGACCAGCCCGGAACTGACGTGAATCGCGGCGGTGGCTACATTTCCGAGCGAGTCCATCACCGTCACGACATCCCCGGTGCCCCCGTTCGGTCCCGCGACGTAGGCGCCGAGGGAAGAATCGATCGTGCCGCCGGAACCGTTCGTCGTGAGGGAAAACCTGAATCCCAGGCCGCTGCCGCCCACGGCACTGAAGAGTTGTGACTGGCGCGGTGCCAGGGAGAACCCGGAAGGGTTGAGGGTCAGCCCGTGGCCGACCGAGATGGCCACCGAGGCGGTGTTGCCCAGAGAATCAGTCGCACGAACCACATCGACCGCGTTCCCGAGACCTCCCGAAACGTAGAGCCCGGTTGACGCATCGACGGTGCCCCCCGATGCGTTGGTGAACAGTACGTACGTGAAGCCCACCCCGCTGCCACCGCTCGCGAGCAAATGGACCTGGCCGCGCGGCGCCACTTCGGGCGCGGGCGGCGTGATCGATACACCAACACCGACGGCGATGTTGGCGGACGCGACGTTCCCGAGGGAGTCCATCACGACCACGGAGTCGGTCACGGAATCCGCGCGGCCGGCCGTATAGGCGCCGGTGGTGCCATTGATCGTTCCTCCCGAGGCGTTCGTGCCGAGGCGGAATGTGAAACCGATCGTGCTGCCACCGGTGGCCGAAAATACCAGCGACCCCCCTGGAGGCACCGTCGTCCCGCTGGCCACCAACGTGACGGCGGGCCCGATCGCCACCGTGCTGGAGGCGGTATTGCCCAGCCCGTCGGTGACCGTGACGATGTCCGTGACGCCCCCGGTGGTGCCCGCCACGTATCCTCCCGAAGCGTCGATGGTCGCGCCCGAGTGGTTGGTCGTCACGGAATACACGTAGCCGGAGCCGCTCCCATCGCTGGCCGTGAATGCAATCGCCCCCTGGGGAGCGCTGCGGGGCGCGACAGGCGAAAGCTTGACGCCCGCGTTCACCACGACGTTCGCGGTGGCGCTATTGCCGAGCGAATCCATGACCGTGATCACGTCGATCACGCTCCCAATCGGGCCGGCGACGTAAGCGCCAGTGCCACTATCGATCGTGCCGCCCGAGGCATTGGTGGTCAGGGAGAACCTGTACCCCAATCCGCTTCCCCCGGTCGCGACAAACGTCTTCGTTCCGCTCGGTGGCAGGTTGGTCGCGTTCGGAGTGAGGGTGACCCCGGCGCCCACCGTGATGAGGGCGGTCGCGCTACGGCCGAGCGAATCCATGACCGTAACGACGTCCATTCCGCCACCCGTCGGACCCGCGGTATAGACGCCGGTGCCGCCGCCGACGTTCCCGCCTGACGTGTTCGCAGACAAGACGTAGGTGTAGCTTCCAGCCGGATCCCCGGTTGCCGCGAAAGTTGTCTGGCCGCCCGGGAACACCGTGACGGCGCCCGGCGTAATCGCCAGATTTCCGAAGTTGGTGAGCGCGAAGTTCGCCGAGGTACCCACGCCCGACACCGACGCCGCGACGCTGTAGCTGCCTGGCGAGCCGTTGGCGGTCGCGGTGACGCTGACCTGCCCCGATGCGTTTGTGCTCATGGAGGTCGCGCTGAGCGCGGCCGATGCTCCGGAGCCTGGGGCGTTGAAGGCGACGATAGCGCCGGGGACTGGGTTGCCGTAGGCATCGCTGACCGTGGCGGACAAAGCCGACGCAAAGGCCGTACCGACGAGAGCCGCCTGTCCGGACCCGCCAGTGGCGACCAGCGACGCGGGAGCGCCCGGGGTGTTTCCGAGCGCGAAAGAGCCAGGCGTGACGATGCCGGTCACCGTCGCGGTCACACTGTAGGTGCCAACAACTTGCCCGGCGGTCGCGGTGACGCTGGCTTGTCCAGACCCGTTCGTGGTGGCGGAGGCCGCGCTCAGTGTCGCGAGAGCTCCGGAGCCAGGCCCCGCGAATGCGACCGTCACATTCGGAACGGGTTGGCTGGCGGCATCTCGTGCCACGACGGTCAGGTTGGTGGCGAACGCTGTTCCCACCGTGGCGGTCTGGCTGTTGCCGCCGGCGACAGTGATCGAGGTCGCCGCACCGTAGTTCCACAGCGAGAAGGTGCCGGTGGTCGGGGTGCCGGACAGGGCGGCGACGACCGAGTACGCGCCTGCGGTGCCGTTCGCGGTGGCGGTGATGCTGGCGAATCCCGATGCGTCGGTCATGACGCTGGACCCGCTGAGGGTCGCGCCCGCGCCACTCGACGGCGCAGTGAACAGCACCGTGGCGTTGGCGATGGGAGCGCCCGCGCTGTTGAGGACCTGAACCCGCAAGGGAGTTCCGAACGCGGTTCCGACGGCCGCGCCCTGGTTGTTGCCGGTCGTCAAATTCACCGTCGGGGGGGGCGTGAACGCCGCGGTCACGCTGACGTCGGCGCTCATCGTGAGCGTGCAGGTCGATGTGCTGCCCGCGCAGGCCCCGCCCCACGACGTGAACGACGCACCCGATACGGGCGACGCCGTGAGCACGACGGCCGTTCCGTCGACAAAAGCGCCGGTCGCGCTGGCGCACGACGTGCCGCAATTGATGGAAGCGGGAACGGAGATCACCGAGCCGCCGTTGGAATTGGTCTTGCTGACCGAGAGGGTCCGCAGCACGCCGATGGAGTCGGTATCGACGGCGCTGTTGTTGGTCGCATCCGGATCCACCACGCCGCCGCCCAGGGTGGCGGTGGCCGTGTTGGTGACGCTTCCGGTGCCCGTACCCGCGACAATGGTGCCCGCGATGGTGTAGGTGACGCGGGCGCCGATCGGTAGAGCCACGGCGCCGCTGAGGTTTCCGGTGCCCGACGCCGGGCAGGTGCCGCCGCCAGTGCCCGAGCAGGTCCACGTCACGCCGGTGAACTGAGCCGGCATCGTGTCGGCGATGGTCAGGGTGTTCGCGTCGCCAGGACCCGCATTCGAGGCCACTACGGTGTACGTGACGGCCTGGCCCCAACCAACCGCGGCGACGCCGTCGGTCTTCGTGACGGACACGTCGGCGTAGGTGACTCCGGAGGTGACCGTGGTGAGAATCTTGGGTCCCAGCAGGGCGTTGATGCCCGTGGCCTGAATGGAATAGTTGCCGTTGGTGACGATGGTGCCGCCGGTACCCGCATTGAGATTCACGGTCACACTCAGGGATCCGCTGGCACCCGCGGCCAAGGCGCCTAGCGAACAGACGAGGGTTCCGGTCCCACCGACCGCCACCCCCGAGCAAGCACCTGTCAGATCGTTGGACTTGTACGTCGTGCCCGCGGGAATCACGACATTGAGTTGGGTGGCGGCGGCGGTGGCGGTGCCGCCGTTCTTGTAGCTGATGATGTAGGTGATATCCGAGCCCGCGTTGGCGGACGCGGGTCCCGTCCCGGAAGTGTAGATACCCGGTATCGCGGAGCCGATTCCGTCCAGATAAAGCCGGCCGAAGTGTCCGCCCGCGGAGCATCCTCCCGCGATCACGATCAGCTTGACCTGATCTCCCACCGCGAGGCCGGCGTTTCCCGGCGCGATGTCGACCAAGCTCCAATCGGTGTAGTAGATGGTACCCACCGTTTTCCACGGTACGCCGGCCTGGGCACTGGCGTTGAAGTCCTGAAAGAGCTGTGTCCCCTTGGTGAGGTTGTCGAGCTCGACGTAGTAGTAAGGTTGCTGGTTGTAGGGGTGTCCACCGGAATACAGAACCGGCGCCAACGCGAAGCGAATGTGAACCTTGTTGTCCGCGGGATCGACGTCCGCGTTGGTGGTGGTCATCGTCTGGGTGAGTTGGTTGACATTCTGGTTGTTGCCCGGGCTGGCGGCATCCTTGTAATTGATCACGGCGGAGCGAATCCCGTATTTGGGATAGCGGAGGCTGGCACCCGTTCCGAGATCGGGATCGGCCTGAGATTCGAGGGCGCCGCCGACCACGTGGGTCGCCGCGTACCCGCCGGCTGCCAGTCTCAGGCTCGCTAGAGTTTGGGGGCTCGGGCGCGTATCGGTGATGGTCGGGTTGAGATACGTATTGACGGTCCAGCCGGTCGGAATGGCACCGATCGCATCCGTTTCGAAATCTCCATTGGTGAACACGCCCGCGCGGGTGACCGTGACCGGCTCGCTTGAATCACGCGAGCGCTGTCCGCATCCCGCGGGGCCGGCGGCCAAACCAAGAGCAAGAGCCGCCGTCGCCCACGAAACCACCGCCTGATTGTCGCGCATGTGCACTCCTACTTTTTCATTTCGAGCATTGTGCCGGCTTGGGATTCAGACCCGCATGCGCGGCCGAACCTGAGGATTCATTTCGCCGGGACGGGCGCCTTGTCGTCGGTGGACGTCCGAGCGGTGATCAAGAACTGCACGCGGCGGTTCTTCTGCCGGCCCTCGTCGCTGTCGTTGGACGCTATCGGGGCGTCCTGGCCGTATCCCTTCGCCGACAGTCGGCGGCCATCGACGCCCCGGCTCACCAGGACGCGAACGACCCCGTCGGCCCGCTCCTGGGACAGCTTTGCGTTGCGCTTCTTCTTGCCACGGTTGTCGGTGTGGCCTTGAACTTCGATCATTGAAATCTCGGGGTGCTCTTGCAGGACTTGCGCAATGGAAGCCAGCAAGGCATCCGAGGTGGCCTTGATGGCGGCCTTGTTGGTCTCGAATTGGACCTGCTCCAGGATCACGATCTCGTCGCTCGTCACGCGCACCAGCTTCGGACAACCGCGCGCGGCTGGATCGGGACCGTCGGGGCCCTTCTCGTGGGGGCACGCATCCAGGTCGTCCCTGACCCCATCACCATCCGAATCGCCCGGGCAGCCGTTGGTCGTTGGGTCTTCGGTGTGGACGCCGGCGATCTTCGCACAGGCATCCACCGGGTCGAACACGCCGTCTGCATCCGTATCGATCGGAGGCGGGCAGCCATTCTGCTTCGGATCGTCGCTGCGTGGGCCGGCCTCCGCGGGGCAGGCATCCGCTTGGTCGGGGATGCCGTCCTTGTCGACGTCAGGAGGGGGACAACCATTTGCCTTTGGGTCGGGGCTTGCTCGGCCGGATTCGTCCGGACAGGCGTCAACGTTGTCCAAAATACCGTCACCGTCACGATCGGCCGGGGGCGGACAACCGTTCTGCTGTGGATCGCTGCTTGCCGGCCCTCTGGCCGTGGGGCAAGCGTCGGCCCTGTCCAGGATTCCGTCTCCGTCCTGGTCGCTTGCGGGCTGCGGCTCCACCACGGGTGGGTTGTAAAATAGGCTGAAGATGCCGCGGAAATCCGGGGTGCCAAGGCCATGCGCGATGCCCCGCCCGCCGCCCAGGCCAAGCTGCAAGAAGCCCATGAGACGGACCTTGATTCCCAGTAGCGCCTCGCTATTGGTGGAACGCGTCGACTGCGACAGCGTGACGCCGCCGGTGGTCTCACCGCCCAGCTGAATCTCGCGCCGTTCCCCCAACAAGATCGCGGCCCCAGCCCCCCAGGAGAGCTGGGATCCGACCTGCACTCCGCCGTACGACTGGGTGGACTGCAATGTCGGGCCCACCATGACCGCCCAAACCAAACGATCGACGCGCCCTCCACCGAGGGCATGGACCTGCCCCCGAACCTTTCCGTCCGTGAGGAAGTCGTCGCGCGTTCCCGTGGGAGCCCACAGATAGCCTCCGAGGGCAAGCTGAAACGGATCGGCGTACTCGCCCAAGAGGCGCAAGCGTGCGCCCAGGCGTAGGTCCCCGACGCCGGCGCCCGACGGAGACACGAAGGCGTTCGCCCCGGTGAACGTGCCCGCCTCGAAGGTCCCATCTCCGCGGTTGACGAGCGCGATCGGTAAATCAAGGTTCAGTTGCGCTCGATCGGCGAAGGCCAAAGCCACATTGACGTGCAAGAGCATCTGATGCTCGATCACCCGACCAACCGTGGTGCCGTCGGAGTCCCTGATCACGAGGGGACTCTGCGCGTAGTCCAGCAGCACGCCACCACGTGGGATGGCGTTGCCGGGCGTGTGCGGGGAGGGCAGGCTGAAGAAGTCGTCGCCGGCGGGCGATGGATGGAACCGCGGCAGAGCCAGATTGCGCGTCTGTTGCCCGGCGGCGGTGCCCGAGAAGACGATCGCGCAACAGGCGACCGCCCCCCAGGTGACTGCCACCGGCCTCGCGCCTTTTTTGTTGGTGAAACGATTCATCGGCTGCCTTCGCTCCCCGTGTGGTGTTCTCCCCGAATTCAGAAGTGCGCGCGGAGTCAGAGCCCCTACGGCCAGCTTGGCGCGGGTCTTCGACGGCGTGGGGAGCGCCCGCCGGTCGCATGGGGCGCGCCTCGCACCCGGATGTTGCTTCTCCCGGGACTGAAGGCATCCCTCCCGGGGCCGCGCTCGTGCCGTTTCCCGCGCGGTTGCTAGTCGGTCCGCGGCGGAAGCCACCATCGTGTTGGCGCTCGCCCCGTGGCACAACCCTGAATCCCGGATTTCGTCACAATCATCCTTGCGACCCCCTCACAACGTCCGACCTTACAAATAGCTCGGCGAGAGAGTGCGCCTGACTAGAGGCATTTGTCAAGAGGTTGGCAAAGTCGGTGCTCACTCGAGATGAGCCGTCTCACCGACGATCCGGGTGAGGATCCGACTCATGACTGGCTATCCGACTGGCTATCCGAATGGCCATCCGACTGGCCTTCGCGTCGGCTTACGGAATGCCCAAGGGCCGAGGCACCGGCGACACACCGATTCCGACCAGCCTTCTTTGCCGCATACAGGCTGGCGTCTGCTTCACGAATGATGTCCTCGACCGAGGTCGCGCGCTCGCCAGTCATGGTTGCGATACCCGAACTGACGGTTAGTGGGATCCGGATCTTCCCGCCCGCCTTGTCGCCCACCGAGAACTCCTCCGCCGCGACGCGTACCCGGATGCGCTCTGCCACGACCAGCGCCTCAACGCCGAGCGTTTCGGGAAGGATCACGGCGAACTCCTCGCCCCCGTAGCGGGCCACGCGGTCGAACGAGCGCACGCATTCCTCGACGATGCGAGCGATCTGGCGCAGGGACGCGTCTCCGGCCTGGTGGCCGTAGGTGTCGTTGACGTTCTTGAACGCATCCACGTCCAGCATGATCAAAGACATCGGGCGGCAATGGCGATCCGATCGCGATGACTCCTCCTTCAGCAGCCGGAACATTTCGCGGCGGTTGCAGAGGCCGGTCAGATCGTCGCGCACGGCCAGCTTCTGCAGGCTCTCCTCGGTCGCCTTGCGCGCGGTGATGTCTTGAATCTGGGCGATGAGATACAGCGCCTGCTGCTCGGGTGTCTTGACCATGGAGATCGTCAACAGCCCCCAGATCACAGAGCGATCCTTGTGGACGTAGCGCTTCTCCAGTTCGTAGCTGGAGATCTCACCCTTGAAAAGTCGTTCGAGGAAGGGTTGCTCCAGGTGCACGTCCTCGGGGTGGGTCGTCGACTGGTGATCGCGTACGAGCAATTCTTGCCGCGAATAGCCCAGCGTTCGGCAGAGCGCCGCGTTCACCTTCAGCCAGCGGCCGTCGCGCGCCAGCAATGCCATCCCAATTCCCGAGTGGTCGAATGAACTGCGAAATCGATCCTCGCTTTCGCGCAGGGTTGCCAGGGCGATGTCGTTTTCAGTCAGCAGGTCCCGGTATCCTTGCAGCTGTTCGACGAACTCCAACCGCCATGTCAGGATCCGCGCCAGCACTTGCAGGATGCTCCGCACGTCGCCTTGGTGCTCGCTCTTGAAGGCGCCAGGATGGGGCGATGTGACAGCCAGGATTCCAACGTTGGCGCGAAGAGACCGCACGGGGACATGAACGACCGATTGCATGCCCAGTTCTTCGAAGGGTGCGCGCCTGGCTGGGGAATCGGGGCGGGAAGCCTCGCAGGCCGGGCCCAACGCGAGCGCCAGGGTCGAGAGTTGACCATCGAGTCCGGTCCGGCCGTCCAGGAGCAAGGCAGCCGATCCGACTGCCGCGCGACGGAGCACCTGGTGCTGATCGCGCATGGCGACGATCGCGCCAGAGGCGCCGGTCAACTGCTGGGCGCGCGCGGCGACCAGGGACAGGAGCGCGGCGACATCGGGGGCCAACGCCGACACCTCTTCCATGAACGCGAGCGCGGCCTCGAGCTGCGGCGCTCGCGTGATCGGCTTTCCCTTGTCTTTCTTGGCGCCCTGTTGCGCCTTCGTCGGCCGATGCATGTCTCCCCCTGTCCTCCCGCCCGACGTTCTCGGCGGTTCGAGCCCACGCCTTGACGCCTTTATGTTGCGCCATCCACCGGTCGATGGCCAGTGGGGGAGTGGGCGATGCAAGATATTCTCATCATCGACGATGATCAACGGGTGCGGCGCGCGCTCGCCCGGGCGTTCGCGGCGGAAGGATATTCGGTTGCGACCGCCGGGGACGGTGACGAGGCCTTGCACAGCCTCGCCCGGAGCGAGAGCCCCCCCAAGATCATCATCGTGGATTTGATGATGCCGGTCATGGACGGATGGCGATTTCGCCGACACCTGTTGGAGCAGCCGCGCTTTGCGAACGTTCCCTTGATCGTATTTTCGGGCGCGGGATGCGAGGATTCAGGACAGAGCTTGCCGGGGGTCCTGTGCATTCCCAAGCCGGTCAACTTGCGGACACTCTTTGACAACGTGGCCCGATTGATCGCCGAGGCGTGGGCCAGCCCGTTGAGCTGACCCGATTCAGGCACCGGAAGGCCAGGCGTTCGCTCTGGCGCAAATTCGATCGCGCCGGCGTCACGGCACGGCGGCCCATCCGAGGGACCGTGTTCAGGAACTGTTGATTTCA
>PMNO01000010.1 GCA_003161835.1 Myxococcales bacterium
CGCGTCGTACTTCAGGTGTCGATAGACGTCGTCGCTTATCTCGAACGGATAGCTCTGGTCCTTGCCCACCTCGAGCTTCCAGCCCTTGCCTCGGGTGGTCACCGAGGAGAAGTCGATCATCTGCACCCGATCTCCCGAGGAGCGATCCTCGCCGAAGGGCACCGTCATCCCCGTCGCGCGGACCTTGCCCCCCGCGTCGACCAGCCTCCACGTGACGGGAGCCGTTTCGGCCCGGACCAAGGTCGCGATCTTGGAGAACCCGGGCAGGTACCCGACCTGGTTGACGCGAATCCCGGGCTGCACCTTCCCGGCCGTCCGTTCGAGCGGCACCTCGAACTGAGGATCGTTGAGCTCGATGTCATCGAGGCAGACGGTCGACGGAGCATGGCCGGCCAGCTCTCCGCCAAATTCCAGCACCAGCTCGGCGGTGTCGTTGTCGAGCGGACCTTCGAAGGTGCCGGTGTAGGTCTGTGCCGTGGGGTCGGAGTTGACGAGGGTCGTCCAGTAGTCCAGCGCGCCGAGGCCGACCCCGCCGACCTTGACGCGCACCCGCGTGGCCGAGGTCGCGTGGGTGCGCAGCCGAAACTGATACTTGTGCCCNNGAATCGAACGCCAGGCTCCAGGGTCGCAGCGCCTCGCCCTCGAACTTCCCGTTCCAGAGCAGGTTGTTCCCGGCCGGCTCGGAAGGACCCGCGACGATGGTGCCCACCTGAGTCGAGAGGATCGGCCTGGGGCTTGGCAAAGGCGCGGCGGTCGCGCCCGTTGCCGCCGTCGGGGCGGACTGCGACTGGGCTCCCCGCGACGCGCCCGTGGGCCCGGTCGCGCAGCTGCTGCAGACACCGCACACGAAGATCGAAGAGAACCCCGCGAGAAGGGAGCTTCCCGCCAGGGCCCGTAAGCCACGCATGGGGTTGGTCATGATTCCCTCGAGTTCGGGGTCCGGTTCGGTCGGCTGCAAACTGAATGAGTCCCAAGGTCGTCTCCGTGGGTCACATTTCGTCCCATCTTCGGCGGCCGATCGTGAAGGTCGCCCTTTCGTAGCGCGGCGACCTGTGCTCGGTCTGGCCGTTGGTGGCCAGTCAAGGTTGGCTTCGGTCGTCCCTGCTAAGGAAAGCCGGGCACGTTCATCTGGATTTCGCGGACCTCGAGGCCCATCCCCGCGACCAGCAACGTCTTTCCATCCGGGCCGCCGAAAGCCAGGTTCGTGCCCCCTGGCGAGGCGTACTGGCCGATGACCAGTCCCTGCGGGTCGTAGATCGTTCCCGAGGTGTAGAGGTTTCCCGCGCAATCAACCGCCATTCCATCACCCCGCAGGGTCGCCTGCGGGTCCATGCCCGAGGGTACGCCCTGCCCGTCGAGATCCCAGACCCCGGCCAGGAGAACGTAGAGCTTGCTCTCGTCGGGCGACAGGGCGATGCCGTTGCATTGGGTCTGCGCCACGAGGCTTAGGCTTCCGAGCGGGTCGATCCTGAACACGCCCCAGCCGGCGCCGACCGGCCGGTCGCCGAGCTCGTAGGTGGTGTTGGTGAAGTAGACCGACCCATTGCTGTGAATGACCAGATCGTTCACGCTGTCGAGCATCATGCCCATGTATTGATCCGCGATCGTGGTCCCCTGTTTCGTGGACAGATCGAAATGCACCACGGAACGCGACTGGTGGCACGCCGCCAACACGTTGCCGTCGCCGGTGGCGGCCAGCCCATTGCAACCGACGCCCGGGATGAAGACTTCGCAGGTGCCACCGGGCGTGTACTTGATCATGTCGCCCCCGGTGGGGCTCCTCACGATGTAGTTCGAGAAGAAGAACGCGTTCCGGCTGGCGACCCAGGTGGGCCCTTCGTTGAAGTTGTAGTTGAAGGCGAAATCGGCGCACACGTCTTTGGTCGATAGAACCATCGGCTTCGGAAAGGGACCGGCGGGACAGGACGACTTTCGTCCCGCGACGCGCACGTTGCCCGGATTGGGGGCCGGCTGGAAGCCCGCGTCCGGGGGCGGGGCCCCCGCGTCCGCTGCCGCCGCGCCACCGCTGCCGGTTCCCATCATCCCGCCCGTNNAGACCGACGATTCCCGGCGCACATCTCGGGCGTTCTTTCCGTGAGGTCGATGGTTCCATGGCTACATCTTTGTGTCCGTGGGGGCTCAAGTTCATCACTCGGGTCGTGCCGTGTTTTCGGTGGGTGGCGGTGAGGTCGGGGACTCGGGCGTCGGCCCTCACGCCACCAGCGTGGTGCCGCGGACAGTCGACGGACAGGTGTCCGCCCGAAACGGGACGGATGTCCACCTCGATCTCACCGAGGCCGCGCAACGACGCGCCTCCGGGCCGTGGCTCGCTGGCATGCGACGTGCTCTGAAGGGTCGCGAGCCGTTTCACACCACACCCCGTCAAGGAGTCTCTCATGAAGCTTGTAGCCGTCAGCGCCACCATCCTCTCCCTCCTGACCAGCGCGATGGCGCTGGCGCAAACCCCACCTTCCGCCGAGCCGGAGACCCTGACCGCCGGGGTCTCGTCGGGCGGGACGAAGATCAGCGGCTGGTTCCTGGCGCCGACTTTTGGCACCACCGGCTTCGACGGTCGGTTGAACTACACCCCAGGACTGCGTGGCGGCATCTACTTGAACAAGCGCTTCGCCGTGGGGCTCGCAGCCCAGGGCGTGGCCAGCTCCGCGACGACCCTCAACGACAAGGAGGTGCGAAACCTCGGAAGTTATGGCGGCCTGCTGCTGCAGTACATCTGGCGTTCGGACCAGCTCATCCATGGCACGCTGGAGTCGACCATTGGAAATGGCCGATGGTGCGCCGTAGGGACAGGCGGCTCCGACTCGTGCGCTACCAAGAATTTCTTGGTCTTCGAGCCGGCCGCGAACGTGGAACTCAACGTCGCCAAGCACGTACGCCTCGCGAGCGGCGTCGGCTATCGGTTCGCGGTGGCCGGCAGCGGTGAAGGTCCCTCCAGCCGAGATATGAGCAGCCTGGTCGT
>PMNO01000463.1 GCA_003161835.1 Myxococcales bacterium
GCCACCCTGCGCGAAGCGCCCCAGCGTCTGCTGCCGCTGACGCTGCCGCTGCCGCGCACAGCCGCGCCGACCGCATCGTCCACCGCGAGCGCGGTGCCGGATTCCGGATCGGCCCAAGCTGCCCGCATGGCGCGCGAGCTGCGCGACAGATTGGCCCCCCCGGATCAGGCGCGCTTCCTGACNNATATGTCGGTCAGCAGGACGCGGAGGGAGGGTCCAAGGCGATCGATCGCGCGGAAGGCAACCAGGCCGTCGCCCGTCCCCACGTCGACCAGCGTCATCCCGGCGCCCTTGACCAGGTGCCGGTCGGCGCGCCGGGGAATCTCCCGGATGGTCCAGATTTGCGGCTTATCTCCGCGGCCGGCCGCTGCGCCCTCGACGCGGCAGCTGACGCGCCGCCGCCGGTGATGGTGGATCGCGGGGCCGGGATAGTTCGCGGCCGGGCCGGCGCGGGTGGTCGGATCGTCGGGCGCGCCGTTCACCATCCTGCGTCCGCGCCCTTCGACGCCGAATCGATCTTGATCGCCGCGACGCTGTTGCCGACAGAATTGCCGTTGCTGTCCCCGGCCGCGATCATCGTCGAGACCGGGCACCCCCTCGGACATGTGGCCGCGCAGGCACGCGAACGCGGTATTCCGGCGGTCGTGGGGGCCGTTGGAGCGGTGGCCGCGATTCCCGAACGGTCCCTGATCGTCGTCGATGGCGATCGCGGCGAGGTTTTCCTGCTGAGCGATACCTGACGTCGCGGGTCGCTCCCCCCGCGTCAGTCGTTCTCGCCGTCTTCGGACAGGTATTCCAGGATCACCTCGTCCAGGCTCTTGTCGTCGGCCAGTTCGAGTCCAATCCCTCCTGGCACACGCATTGGCGGCTCGATCGCGGACCCGGTGGAGGCCGAGCTGGGAGGCAGCGGCGAAGGCACGATGGGTGTCCCCACGGACGCCGCCGGGGGTGGGCCGCCTCCTGGCCCAGGATTGGGCTTGGGCGGACGTTCTGTGTGACCCCCACCCGTGACAACGTACGGCACCGGTGGACGAATTCGCGCCGGCCTAGATGAGGACGATGGGCCTTCGCCACCGACCACGAGGTTCCGCTGCACGACCACGCCGTCCGTCGACGACATGCGGGGGGCGGACGGGGAACCATGGCGCACGAACGGATTGCGGCGGCCCTCGGGGGCATGCACGACAGGCGGGGGCGGGGTGGGCCCGCGCTGCGCGAACGCCTCCAAGGGTCGCGTGGAGGTGCGGCGCGGCCCCGCCGGTGTGGCGCCCCCGCTTCGGGCCGACGCGCGCCGCTCGTCGGATGGGGCGGCTGCAGGGGCGTTGGTGTCGGCCGTCTCTTCGGTGATGCGGCCCTCGCCTTCCGTGTCTTCCGGCAAGACCAGCACCGAAGCCGGCGCCGCCGACAAGACCGCGGTTGGCGTAGCCCCCGGGATGGGCACCAGATCCTCGCCGCGCGCGGCAAAAAATGGAACGATGATTCCATCCAGACGCGCGCGTACCAGGTCCTTCATGACTGTCTTGTGCTGCGTCTGCATCAGGCCGCGCACCTTGTCGTCGGGCAGGCTCGGGTCGTACTCGGACTTGCGCGACGCCAGGATCGTTCCTTCGTAGAACAGGTGCGTGAACAGGCGGGGGCTCAGGGGGCCCGAGTCCTCGGTCTGGATGTGAAATACCCGCTCGAGGTGCGTCAGATTGTGGTTGTAGCCCAGCAACGGACTACGCGGCGGCTTTGACATCGGGAATTATCATTATAGCGCCAGTCGCGTAGAATCGCAGACCGTATGCGCCGTTCGAAAGTGGTTCGAAACACCTCCGAGACTCAGATCGAGCTGACGCTGGACCTGGAAGGACAGGGCCGGCGCCGCATCGACACCCCGATCCCGTTCCTCAATCACATGCTGGAGTCTTTCAGTCGACATGGGCTGTTCGACCTCGAGGTCACGGCCCGCGGTGATGTCGAGGTGGATGCGCACCACACCGTGGAAGATGTCGGTATTTGCTTGGGGCTGGCCATGCGCGATGCGCTGGGGGACCGCAGCGGCATCGTCCGTTTTGGAGAGGCGACCATTCCCATGGATGAAACCCTGGTGTCGTCGGCCATCGATTTCGGCGGACGTGCCGCCCTGGTGTACCGAGCCGACACGCTCAAAGGACGCTGGCTGGGGACCTTCGACGCCGAGTTGGCGCGCGAGTTCTTCGGCGGCTTCGTGGGCGCGGCCCTGTGCAACCTGCACCTGGAAGTCAGGTACGGCGAAAACGCGCACCACATGGTCGAGGCCTTGTTCAAGGCGTTCGCGCGCGCCGCCTCGATGGCCGCGCGCAAGGATCCCCGCGTGGTCGGAGTTCCCTCGACCAAGGGAACGTTGACCGCCTAGCGCGGTGCCCGGGCAACGATGACGTCGTTCAGTAGACCGCGGATCGCCGTCGCGGACACCGGCAGTGGAAATCTGCGCAGCGTCGAGAAAGCGCTGGTGCGGGCGGGCGCCGATGTCGTGGTGACCGCGGATCCCGAGGTGATCGCGGGCGCCGACAAGATCGTCGTGCCCGGCCAAGGCGCGTTCGGCGGATGCATCGCGGGCCTCGGCCGCGATGGGGGAGCGCTGCGCGACGTCGTCGTCCGAGATGTGCGCGCCGGTAAGCCGTACCTGGGGATCTGTTTGGGGCTGCAAGTCCTGTTCGAAGGAAGCGAAGAGGATCCGTCGTGTGCGGGCCTTGGAATCCTTCCCGGCCGCGTGAAACGATTTGGACAGCATCCGGGACTGAAGATTCCCCACATGGGCTGGAATGGCACCGCCAAGGGGGCGGCGGGCGCAACCGGGATTTTGCGCGATATCCCGGATCGAACGTATTTCTATTTCGTCCACAGTTACTTCGCGGTTCCTGATCGCGCGCAGGACGTTGCCCTTTTCACCGAACACGGGGAGCCCTTCTGCGCCGCCGTGGCCCGCGACAACATATTCGCCTGCCAGTTTCACCCGGAGAAGAGCCAGCAAGCGGGATTGGCGCTGCTCCAGGCGTTCGTGGCGATCTAGTCGACGGCGATCTAGTCGACGGCGGTCTAACGGGACGACGCCCGTTGGGGTATAGGTTCGTCCATGCTGATTTTTCCGGCCATCGATTTGCTGGGTGGCAACGCCGTGCGCCTGCGCCAGGGCCAGCGCGATACGGCGACCATCTATTCCGAGAGCCCCTGGGAGCTCGCCACGCAGTTCGCGGGGGCCGGCGCTCCGCGGCTTCACGTCGTCGATCTGGACGCGGCGTTCAGCGGGGGCACGAGCAACAACCGGTCTGCGATCCGCCGCATCATCGAAGCGACACCCCTCGATGTCGAGATCGGGGGCGGTGTCCGGTCCCTCGATGACTGCCAGCGCCTTTTCGATCTGGGGGCGAAGTTCGTGGTTCTCGGGACAGCGGCCATCAAGACGCCCGCGATCGTCGACGCGGCGTGCGCCAAGTTCCCGCGACGGATCATCGTGGCCGTTGACGCGCGGGAGGGGAACGTGTCGGTGGAAGCCTGGCAGGAGGCAACCGCATCATCCGCGCTGGACATCGGCGAGACCGTGGCGCGCGCCGGGGCGGCCGGGGTCTTGTATACCGACATCGGACGTGATGGCATGCGCACCGGGCCGAACCTGGAAGCCACCGCGCGCCTGACTGCGCGTATCTCTCCATGCCCCGTGATCGCGTCCGGCGGGGTCGCGACGTTGGACGACATTGGCGCCACGTTGAAAACCGGTGCCTTCGCCGTCGTCATCGGCAAGGCAATCTACGAAAAGGCGTTCACGGTCGAGGACGCGATTCGCCGCGCCGTGGTGCGCGGCCTTTGAGGCTCGGACAAATTAGATTCCGAAGGTCCAGTCCACGATACCGCGGTGAACCTTGTCGGCTTCGTTGTCGGTCAGGGTCGCCCGGTATTCGATCTTGATGGCGCTCCAGGTGCTGATCTCGCAGCGCAGGCCGACCGTGGTCTCGGTGAATTTGCCCAACAACCCGGACGGCACCGTCGGATCGGGCACGAAAAAGGGGTCGGTCATGATGTCCCCCGACCGGATCTCTTCCATCACATAGGGGATGACGGCGCCCAGGCGATAGGACAGGAGCGCGAACGCGCTGAGCGTGTTCCAGCTCTGCCCCGAGGCGAAGTGGATCAGGTCGAAACCCTCGGTCAACAAGGTGAAGCTCGGTCCCCGGTACGCGATATAGGCGCCCAAGATCGTCTCGTTGATCGCGACGTCCGGTAGGGAGGGGCGCGTCTTGACGTCGGGCGCGGCGGGCAGGCCGCCCGCGGGCAAGGGGGCGATGCGATCGTAGCTGCCGGAGATCCCCACTCGCAGGTCCCGCGCGCCGAATCCCTTGGTTTCAATTTTCAACAATACGGCCTTGAAGAGATTCGTGTCACCGAGGACGCGCACGTCGTCGACGATGTCGCCACGCCCGTTGCTGACCGCGGCGACGAGATCAAGCTGCTCCTGACCGGGAATGACGTGCCAACGGGCCGTCACGCCCACCGAGTGAATGGGGAGAATTCCCCCATCGTCCTCGAAGCGGAGGGCCCGGGGCCGATCCACGCTCGTCTGCAGCCAGCGGCCATGGTGAAAGGCGTTGTTCCAGTAACCGAGCTCGGTGTGGGTCCTGCCGGCGTCGATGACCAGTCGTTCGGTTCTCCAGCGCACGAACAATCGTTCCAGATCGGTAACCAGGCTACCGTCCGGCGCGGTATCGAATCCCATCTCGGCCGAGGCGACCAGATTCTGGAACTCTCCGAAAAACAACAGATCGAAGGTGCCCATCACGAACCCCGGCTTCTTGGGCTCCTTCGAATTGATCTCGAACGCGGTATCGCCGAAGATCGTCAGGTTCACGCGCGGTTTGCCGGAGCCGGTGCCCATTTCGTCCATCGACAAGACGTGATCTCTGGTCCCCGCGGCTCCCTCCACGTCGAGAGCGGTNNGCCGGCGCGACGGGACCCAAATCGTGCGATGGGGTGGGCGACGACGAACCGCTTGTAGCCTGCGGGGCGGGAATCGGTTGGGACTGCTCTGTGGCCGACGAAGGTGCAGGTGCGGGTGCTGGAACCTCGACCGAGGTCTGTGCGGAGGCCCGCTCAA
>PMNO01000385.1 GCA_003161835.1 Myxococcales bacterium
TGCCGCATCTATCACCTGACGGTCGCCAACTCGAGCGCAGCGATGGCGACCGTGCACTGCCCTCACGGCAAGGTGGTTTCGGCCGTCTGTCAGTAAGCTACAGCGTGCGTTTCCGGGCCACGGGGCCCAAGAGGAAGAAGAAGGGCCACCCCAACCAGGTGGCCTTTCTTTTTTTTGCGGCATGCGTTTTCGCGGCGCGCGCCGCGGGGTGATCAAAGA
Source organism: Myxococcales bacterium (assembly GCA_003161835.1). Lineage (GTDB taxonomy): Bacteria > Myxococcota_A > Polyangia > Fen-1088 > Fen-1088 > FEN-1088. The sequence goes on from PMNO01000385.1 coordinate 220, forward strand.
CCACGTCCTACGGCGTTGGATTCCAGGCGGGCAGTCCGAACACGGTCGCCTTGTCGCGCATCAGGGCGGCCTCGTCGGCGGTCAACTGCCTGGACGCGGCAATCCGCTTGCTGACATCGACGGGGGCGCCGGTCGGATCGACGCTCATGTACTCCCAATAGCGCAGCAGGCTGGTGTCGGCCGGGGGATTGGTGAGGAGCCAACCGGTCGGATCGATGTGGCTGCCCATCTCGCAGTTGATGTAGGCGACGTGGCTGCCGGGGTAGGCGGTCCCATCGACCCGGGCCAGCAGATGCCCGGTGAGGTTCGGGGACGAGGTCAATTTTGAATCGACGAAGACGTATCCGTAGGCGCTGGTCGCGTTGCGCGCCTGCACGTTGTAGCCCTTCTTGCCGACGGCCTTGATCTCGCATTTGTCGAAGTAGACGGTGCCCTTGCCCCAGATGAAATCGGTGTTGCCCTCGACGTAGCAGTTGGTCACGTAGGCTCGGCCGCTGATGAGAATCGTGTCCTGGAGGCTGAGGAGATCAGCGTCGCGCACGATGGCGCGATCGCTCGTCTCGATGCGGATCGCCTCGGCCTGGGACCCGCCCTGGGGGGTCAGGTTGTGCAGGGTCAGGTTCTCGATCGTCAGGTCGTTGCTCCTCTCCACCTCGACCATCGCTCGGTTCGCGGTGCCGCCCACCGCGGGGGCCTGCGACTGGAGCGCGTTGTTGTTGGCGTAGGCGATGATGGTGCTCTTGCGGTCCTCGCCGTGCAGCGTGATCTGGTTCTTGTTGTTGATGAAGACGATCTCGCGATAGGTGCCGTTCTTCAAAGTGACCTTGACCGGTGTGGCGTTGGCGGCGGGGATCGCGTCGATCGCGCCTTGCACCGAGCAAAAGTCCCCGGTGTTGTCGAGCGCCACGACCAGACTGTCGGGCGCCGCCGGGACCATCGTGGCGCGGGTGGTGAAGCGCCAATCGGTGCTCGACGTGATCTCGCCCAGCGTCGCGCCTGCCGGGTCCGTGAACACGCCCGAATCCACGGTCACGTAGTAGGTTTCGTCGGGCGCTAGTGCCGCCGCGCGGTGCAGATAGACGATCGCTTGCATGCCATCGATGAAGATGGGGCGGCTCTGATAAAAATGCCGGCCGCCGATCATGTCCTCGGTCACCGGCACGCCGGCGTCGATAGTGTCGATGGGCGTAGCCGGCGCGCTGGCCTTCCAGATCTGGATCTTTCCCGACTGACCGATCGCNNAGCACCTGGAGCAAGGCGGGAGCCGGGCCGGGGGGCATGCCGCCGGTGCCGGCCGGTCCTCCGCCCGAACCGGATGGCGCGTCCGCGCCGCCGCTTCCGGGCGCGCCGCCCGTGCCCCCCGGAGCACGCACGTTGGTTGACGAACACGCCCCCGCGCCGAACAGGGCGACCAGGACCATCAGACGACTATCGCAACGCATGACCAGACCTCCTCATTCGATGATGGCGCTGGCCAGGACGAACGCGCCCAGCCCCTTGAAATCCTCGGTCGATGTTTCGACACTGGTGTAGTACGCAAAAGATCCGTCACGATACGGATTCCCGCCCAGCCCCGCCGCGGTGCAGGTGTTCTTGAGGCTCACGCGGCCACCCGGCGTGGTCGTCGCGAAGGTTTCAGTGATGCCCCGGAAACCACGCGAGACCACGGGTCCAAACGTCTTCGGATCGAGCCATCGATTCTTGATGCCCTTCGCCAGGGCGTACACGAACATGGATGACGCGGACGCCTCCTCGTAGTTCTTGGGGCGCCCCGGCGCATCCAGAACCTGCCACCACACGCCCGAGTTTCGGTCCTGCACCGACGCGATCGCGGTGGCCAGCCGGCGCAGAACCGCCAGGATCGCAGGACGCTGGGGATGCGCCTTCGGCATGAATTCCAGCACGTCGACGATGCCCATCGCATACCAGCCCATCGCCCGCCCCCAGAACTGCGACGAGGTTCCGGTCTGGGGATTCGCCCAACGTTGCTCCTTGGTTTCATCCCAGCCGTGAAACAGCAATCCGGATTTCGGATCACGCATGTGCGTCTCCGCCGCCAGTATCTGCAAGGCGGCGTCGTCCAGCGCGCTCGGTTCATTGAACACGGCCGCGAACTGCGCCAGGAAGGGCGAGGCCATGTAGACGCCGTCCAGCCACATCTGGCGCGGGTAGATGAGCTTGTGCCAAAAGGCGCGGTCCGCGGTGCGCGGTTGGGTCTTCAGCTGCGACCGCAGGAGGAAGATGGCCTTGCGGTAACGTTCGGCGTCGGCCGGGCTCGCGCTGTGCGCCCGCAGGGAAAACAACACCTTGCCCATGTTGATGTTGTCCAGATTGTAGTCGTCGAGCTTGTAGCCCTTGATGTTGCCGTCGGCGTCGATCAGATGGTCGACGGACTGTTTCACGAATGACAGATACCTGCTGTCGTTGGTGGCCGACCAGACCTGGAGGCACCCTTGCAGGACCAGCCCGGCGTCGTAGGCCCACTTATCGGTCAGGGTCGGCCCGTCGGACATGACGGAGTCACAGGTGCGGGCTGACCATTTTCGATCGTCCGAGCCGGCCCGAGCGGGCGCGTCGGTCCCGGTGGGTTCCGCGAGCGCGGCTCCGACCCTGACCGCCGACAGGGAGACCTGGAGCGGCGCGGAGACCGCGCGCGCGAACCCCTCCACCGCCTCGGCCCAGGCCGCCGGGTCGGCGACGTCTCCGCCCCGATCCCAAGCCGTTCCCACGTAGTATGTCGCGGTCCGCCCCGCTCCCGCGCTCACAATCAGGAGACTGTCGAGCTCCGACGCTTTTTGTTCGACGACGAGGCGAGGGCTGGCGACGATCGCGCAGCCCAAATTCCCGTTCTGCTGTTTCAATGGCTCCCAGGCGCGCATCCAGCCCCCCTTCTTGTCGAACCGCACCACGCCCCCCTCGTGCTTCGCGATGCCAATTCCCAGGGCCAGCGGCGTGGTGCCGCCGGGAGTCTGAAAGGTGCTCTCGAACCGGTTGAACGCCTGACCCGCGTCCAGGGTGATCCGCTTGGTCTCCGACACCATCCGGCCGGCCGCATCCCAGGGCGCGTATTCGAGCTCGAACACCAGCCGGATGGGCCCGTTCGCCAGAACCTTCGAGTTCACGAAATTCCGCGAGACGTAGAGCTTGCCG
>PMNO01000384.1 GCA_003161835.1 Myxococcales bacterium
GTCCAGGGTCGCACCCTCGGATTGCTGACCCGCGCCTACCGGCGCCAGGCGCCCGCGCAACTCGAAAGCGGTGATGCGACGCGAAGAGGACAGCTTGTAGTCACCAAGTGAAAGCGGAGCCGGCGTCTCGGCATTGAGGGTGAGGGTCACAGGGATATTGCAGGCGCCGAGGTGCTTGCTCTCCGTGAGCGACATCAGCATCTGACGCCGCAGATCGGCCAGTGCGCGCAGGGTCAGGATCCCGTCACGGGAGGTGTAGGCCGGACCGTCTGGTTGCGCGCAGGCAACGCCCAGCTCCGGGAACGCCTCGGCGTACTCGGCGCACGTGGCGTCGCCGGGAAAGAATGCTTCCCACGACAATGTCCGCCAGGCATCCCAAAGCGGATTGCGATCAACCCCGAGCGGCTCATCGTCGCGGAGGCACCAGGAGAGCGCCGACGCCACCGCGTTCAAGCCGCCACTGGACACTCCCGAGAACCCGACGGGTGCCCCGAGCGGCGTCGTCGCGCGCGTGGAATCGGCGCGATTCGCGCGCAGGTGGGCGAGCACCGCATACATGGCCCCTGCCTGGAACGCGCCGCGAGATCCGCCCGACGACAGGCTGAACACATATCGTCGGGCGCCGTCGACGCCCCCCGCGGGTGGGCTTGGAGTCGGGCCGGGAGCGGCGAACGCGCCCGGTTCGGCCAGTGTCGTCAGGAGAAACAGGACCGCGGACGACACAGCCAGGCGTCGTCCGCGCGTGGCGAAAGCGAAGACCCACGGCGCGCCCGTCGTCATGGCGCGAGCCCTTGCTCGCCGCCGTTCTCGCGCCTCCAGCGTGTGGCGCCACGCACGCCCCAATAGAGAACCGCGTTGAGGTCCGTCAATCCGATCGACAGGTAGAGGTGATCGAACCAGTTCGAGCCCCAGTCTCGCGCCGCGAACGTGAGCCTCTCGCCGGGAGAACGGGTGACGATGTCTCGCGCACCGAAGGCGAGGCGGAGCTTCGTGCCTACATTGATCGCCACCTCCGCGCCGATCGTCCGGAGCCTCGGGACGGCGATCGTGAGCGGATCGTACGCCGTCAGCAGGATCTGGAAATCGTCCCAGAGGCGACCTTCGGGATCGTATCCCGCGCCGACGGCCAGCCGCCGCTGATAGCCCACGCCGTCGTCGTGGCACAGACGCTTGCGCCCGCCGAGCCCGCCACCGATGAACACCCGGGACGTCACGCGCAGCTTCGGCTCCCAGCCCAGCTCGACCGCGCAGCTCAACGAGTCCTTGGCCAGGTAGTAGGGCAAGAGCCGCCAGGGCCACTGCCACGGGCTCCCGGCNNCCTTCCGCCGATCCTCCGCCCTGGGACGCGTCGGTGTGCTCGACGTCGATCGCCCGACGCAACAGACGATCGATCGTCGCCTGTTCCCACCCAAAGCGTCCGTCCTCCTCGAAACGCTGGGCGAGCCACGAGCTGCCGCAGGCACCCCGCTCGGCGGCGGTCGCGTCGCCCACCTCGTCGAGAAACGCAGCGAGCGATCCGCTGCGCTCTTCGAAGGCGCGGATCTGGGAAGCGCTGCCGTCATGAGCCAAACGTTGCGCGTCCTCGTCGTACCTCCGCAGCACATCCCGGATCTTCCACACCGGATCGTTCGCGCGGACCCGGCTTCCGTTTCCGCGCGGGTCCAGTCCGGTGGGCGGGGGCTGCAAGCAGCGCCCCAGGGTCGACGGCGCCGTCCAGGACAGTTCGTCCGCCAACAGGCGGTCGAGCAGATCACGCAGGAGCGCGGTTTCGGAATCGTCGGGAGAGCCGGCCGGGACGATCTCGTCGCGCAACGCGCGGAAGCGCGACACGAACGCCCGCCAGTCGGCCTCCGAGCGCAAAGGGGCCTGATTGGCGCTCTGAGCAATGGTGTAAAGGGCGTCGTAAACACCGATGAAGTAGTCATAGCGGCGGTAGTTGATGTTCAAGAACGCGCCGAACGCGCCCAGGTAGTCGCCGACCAGACGAAAATAGCGGGAGGTGGTCACGAAGCGCCGGNNTCGTAGGCGCGCGCTTCGTCGATGTAGTTGCCGAGCAGTCTGGTGAGGAACCCGATCCCGTTCGGCTGCGTCCGCGCGGCAGGCTCAGCGGGTTGGGATCGCCGCAGCCCCGGGTGAACGTAGAAATAGGTGAGGCCCTTGGATGGCTGCAGGTAGTCCCGAGAGGGGTCTTTTCCGAGCGCTATCGCGAGGCCGACCGGAACGTTGTCGAACAGACCACCGTCGATGAATTTCTGCGGCCCGAGGCGTTGATCGGGGAGAGTCACTGGCGCGAAAGCGACCGGGAAGGCGCTCGACGCACGGATGACGTCCAGCAAGGTGTCGGGCTGCACCGGCGATGACAGGCTCAATACCTCGCCGAGCACGCGGTGCCGGTCTCGCCACTGATCGTCTCCAATTGCGGTCATGGTCAGTCCGGCGCCCGTGCCCGGGCTCGGACAACGCGCCTCGAGCTCGAAGGGGACCACGAACCGCTGAGTTGGGACGAGAATCTTTCCGACGGGAATGCGCTCGATGCCCTGGCTCGTCACCGTCACGCCCATGGCCACCGGCTCCGCGCAGCGGTAGGAGAACGGGCCTTCTGGCGCCATACGCTGCACGGCGTTCTGCTGGATCGCGATGAACGCTCGTCGGGTCAGCAAACCGTCCGCGCCGCTGTAGACCGGCAGGCCTTCCTCCCAGCCTCCGGTCGACGGGATCCCGGGCTTCACGGTACGCGGGAACGTGGTGCGAGCGCTCGGCGACGCGAATGACTTCGCATAGCACCCCTGGTCATTGAGCTCGGGTGCGAGCTTGTCGAGGCCCACGTTCACCCAAGTCTCCCAAAAGAGGTTGCGAAGGGCGGTGTCCGACGACGCGTCGGATTGCAACCAGGTGATGGCGGCAAGGAGCGCATTGACGTTGCCTGCCGAGGCGCCGGTTACGATGGCGAGGCGCGCCGGGTTCGACGCGCTCGAACGCCGATCCGCGAGGTAGCGCAGGAACGTATAGCTCGCGCCAGCCTGGTACGCGCCCAGGCTGATGCCCCCGCTCACGACCATCGCGAATCGTCCGGCGTCGGGGGCCACCAGGGGCGCGGCCGCCCCCGGCATGGGTGTTGGAGGCGCGCACTCGTCGTCAGCGCGGACTGGCGTTACGGCAAGCACGACCCCGGCGACGACGAACCGCGCCAGCCCCAATCGCCGAGTGGCGCTTGCCGAGGTCTGGGGAGTGACGAATGGCACGTCGGCCATGATGGCGCAAAAACGCTATCACGATTCCGCGTGTCGGATATCGCTTTCTTCCCGGTCGAATCCGGCCAGACTTCGTGAGACGAGTCCTCGGAAAAGTGAGTCGAGCGGCCCTGGGCTCAGAGCGTTTCCGCGTCGTGAGCCCGCCTGAGCGCGACCCGCATGTCCTCGGGGAGGTGCCCCGGGTCCAGGATCACCTTCTGGAAATGAACCGCGTGGATGGCGCTCAGGGGCACCTTGAACTCGCCCCCATTCTCGACGTACACGACAATCTCGGGACGATCCAGGCTCAGGTCCCGGACCGCGCCAACTTCGTCACCGCCATCCTTGAGGAACACCTGGTACCCCACCTTGATCTCGGTCTTGTTTATGCTGCTCATGGGCCAAGCATTCACGCTGCGGGTCGGATCGTCCAGTGACATCCACCGCCCCAGCGCCCAGACGTCACCAGCCCAGAACCTTGCGCAGCTCCGTCGCCAGGGAGTCACCCATCATCTGGGACGCGGCCATATCGGGATGATCGCAGGCCTTTCGGTTCGCGAACGGACGCAAGTCGAAGACCCCGACATTGGTGTCACCGCCCGCCTTGAGCGTGGCGACCATCTGGTTGATCACCGTGTCGGCGGTCATCCACTGGATGGTGTTCATGATGTAGGCCTTCGGGTAGTTCGCGCGAATGTGCCTGACCAGCTTCAGGTAGGCGTCGACATACGGCTGGCCGGGATCGCCCACTGAAAAATCGTTGTTGGTCAGATTCATGACCACGACGTGCGGCTGGTACTTGGAAAAGTCCCACGTAGTCGTGGTGTCGGTGGGGATCGCGTAGTCGTAGCGCGCTGGTATCACGGTGGTGGGAGTGGGTGTGGCCGTTCCGTAGTTTCGCCACACGCCAATTCCCGACCACGCGATCGTCACCAGATCCGCCCCGACGCTGCGCGCGGCAATCGCGCCATAGGAGAGGTAATCGTTTTCCACCTTGTTGCCCGAGCAAGGGACCGCGCCGCCGCCCTCGATCCCCGCGCCAACGGAGAATGAATCGCCGACGATTTCGATGCGTCGATCGGGCGCGGGCGGCGGAGGCAACAGAGCTCCGCCCACCCCGAAATCCGAGAGGCCGATGAACTCGGTTGGGCCGACGTTCGCCTCGGTGTCTCTCCACAGCAGCAAATCGTGAACGCCGTTTGTAAGTCCCGTAGCGAGCACGTAGGTCGTCTGTCCCGAGGTCGTGAAGATCTTTTTCGGCATGACGCCGTCGATGACGATCTCGAAGCTGTTGCCGTTCTTGCCATCGTTCATTTGCGCCGAGACCTGGGTCCCCATGAAGCGCGCGGAGACGCTGGAACCCGACCATTCGAATCGTGTACCCATCGTTCCTGGAGCCGTCCGCCCCACGATGCGTACACCCGGGACGCCCGAAGTCCCGCCATTGCCGTTGTTGCCGCCGCCGCTTCCTCCCATGCCTGTCATGCCACCGGAGTGAGTGGCGCCGCCGTTGTTGGCCGGACCGCCGCCCCCCCCAGGGCCCGGCGTTCCGCCACTGCCAACCGCCCCCCCGCTCTCCACGGCGCCCCCGCTACCGACGAGGCCGCCGCTGCCGAACGCACCGCCCGTGCCCTGCATCCCGCCACTGCTCATCGATCCGCCACTGCCGAGCATGCCGCCGCTTGTGCCCCCGGAAGCCATGGACGCGCCGCCCGAACCGGACATCGCCCCGGATCCCCCCGTGGCATCGCTGGGCGAACAGGAGGCAAGCACGACTACTGCCAGACCGGCCTGACAAAGAAGGGACGTTCCAGTCCGTAGCGCGGAGGATTTCGGGCTCATCATGAAGGGGGTACCTCGGTTGCCAGTAGCGGGGAGTTCGCGGAATGGTTCTTGATAGGTCGAACTCCCCCCGGCCGCTAACCCGCCAGGAAGCGCAACCAGACCTCCAAAGAACCGTGGGCCCAGGTCGGCAGGGACCTGCCATGGGCCTCCCACTCAACGTAGCATGGATCCGCGTGGGGGCGGCTATGATGTCCCCATGGCGTTGCGTGACGGCAGGCCCCCGTACGTCGTTCGAGCTTCCACCGCCGTTCTCACCCGCGGGTTCGATCCGCGTCTCAGTGTCGGCTCGGCNNGTCGCGCTCGGGCGCTCTCGTCCGGTCGAAGGCGAAAATGTCGAGCTGATCTACTCACGCCTTTCCCATCCGAACGCTGAGATTTTGGAGGATCAGATCGTGCCGCTCGAACGCGACGCGACTTCCGCCGCGGTCTTCAATTCGGGCATGGCGGCGATCTCCACCGTTTTTCTGACCTTCTGCCCGCCCGGATCGTCGTTCGTATATTCGACGCCGGTCTACGGCGGGACGCAGCACCTGATGCATCAAATCTTGGAGCCGCTCGGAATCCGCGGCGTGGGCGTTCCCGCCCAGGATACCGACGGCCTGGTCAACGCCATCCGTTCGACGCCCAAACTGGGTCTGGTGTTTCTGGAGACGCCCGCGAATCCGACGCTGGTCATGTGCGATCTGGAGGCGTGCGCGCGCGCCGCGGCGGGCCGGACCGATCGACCGCTGGTGGTCGTCGACAATACCTTCCTGGGTCCGGTGTTCCAGAGCCCCCTGCCCTTGGGGCTCGATCTGGTGGTGTACTCCGCCACCAAGTTTCTGGGCGGCCACAGCGACATTCTCGCGGGGGTGGTCTTGGGGCGGGATCCAGATCTGATCGGCGCGCTGCGGGGCACCCGAGCGGTGCTCGGGAACATCTTGCAGCCGGACGAATGTTGGATCCTCGACAGCCGGCTCCCAACCGTCGAGCTCCGCATGGTTCGTCAGAGCAAGAACGCGCAGCGGATCGCCGAGGCCCTGGCTGGCCATCCCCAGATCAGTCGTTTCTGTTATCCGAGCCTGTTTCGTGACCCGGAACAGGTCCGGATTCGCGACGCCCAGATCCGGCAGCCGGGCTCGATCTTCTCGTTCGAGCTGCGGGGCGGGAAGCTCGCGGCGTTCGATTTCCTGCGCCGTTTGACGATTGCGCGCAATGCGGTCAGCCTCGGCGGAGTGGAATCGCTGACCTGCCACCCGGCTACCACCACTCACTCGGAGTTGTCTGCCGAGGAGCTGACCACCAACGGAATTACCCCAGGCTTGGTCCGGGTCTCCATCGGGGTTGAGGACTACCGAGATCTCCTGGACGATTTCCGTCGCGCGCTCGATGCGTTGACTTGAGCCGTTGTGCTATCGGGGCGGGAGCGCGGGCGGAACCCTCGCCCCTCGCCGCATCCAGGACTAACGCGAACCGGACCCTCGTCCTGAAAATACGCAGCGCACGTAGCTGGTGTCGGTCTTGGTATTTCCGTACGCGAAGCCATATTGGAACTGCGCCGACCAGTAGTTGACCGGGGTCCCGCTGTACTGGGTGGAGGTCCAGAAGAACCCCCCTGGGGTACCAGGAAACGCGGTGGTGTCGATGGTCGGCCCGGGCGGGCCAATCGAGAGGTCCACGATGGTGAGGATTTCTCGCATGGTGGGCAAACGCCAGGTCGCGCCATTCAGGCCGAGGGTGGCGCAGTAGCTGCCCGCCTCGGCCTGGGTATACATCCCGACCGAAATGATCTGTTGCCAGGTCAGGTTTGTCTTCGTGTCGTAAACCGCACCGTTGGCGATCGCGTAGCGCCCAGCCGGCGCGGAGGCGTGCCCCTTGACCGTGGTCAAGATCGCAAGTGCGAAGGCCAAAAGCCCGACAAGGTGGAACCAAGGACGTTTCATTGGGGATTTCCTGTGGGTCATTGCTTCTTTCAACGTACGCAACGAACAGAGTAGGCCATCGAAGCATCGTTGTAGGCCGAGTAGCCATTGTTGAAATAGACGCCCCACATGTTTCCGGGATATCCCACATAGGGAGTCGACGACCAGTAGAACCCCACCGGGGGCGTTCCAGGAAACATCGTGGAGTCGATGCTGGGGTTATAGGTTCCCGTATCGACGATCGAGACAAGCTCGATGACCGCCGGGAGGCGCCAGTCCGAGTANNGCGGCGCCGGCCGCAACTTCGACCTGTGCGCTGGGCATCGGCCACTGCGCCCAGGTCGGGTCGGCGCAGGTCGGCGCGCCAGAGCGTTCGCAAACCAGTCCGGAGCCGCACGGTGCCTGGCCGCCCCCCATGGCGCACCCGCTGCCTGCCTCCAGGGAGACTCCGTCGGCGGCTCGGGCATCTCCGACGGCCGCGCCGTCGGGAGGTGCCGAAGGGCTGCTCCCGTCGGCGCGGTTTCCAATCGCGCTGTGCGAGCCGCAGGCAATCAGCGGGCACGAAGCCACGACGACGGCGACGACCAGCCAGCTCGCGGCTGCACGGGACCCTGGTTCAGCCTTCGGGCTCACCGACCCACTTTGGTGCGCACCGGAGCCGGCTGCCAGCCGTATTTTCGTGCTTGGGCAAAGGCAGCACATCAACGTCCTCAAAGACCCGCAGAACTCAAGCAGAGAATCAAGCTTCATCGGAGATGAGCGCCAGCCCTCGATCACGCAGCCGCTGCCGAAAATGAAAACGCCCCCAGGGCCCCCTCTTCGGAGTCCACTGAGGGCGTCGTACGACAATGTCGCAGGTGCCTGCGCGACCTAAACAGTCAGGCCCGCGAGCTGCTTGTTTCCCAGTAGACCAAAAGTGGTCGCCGGAACACCCAACACATTGAGCAGCGTAATGAACATGTTCGCCTGCAACCCGCCCGCGATATTCGTCGCCCGACCCGTGAGGACTTTTCCGCCGGCACTTCCGCCCAACAGGATTGGCTTATTCACCTGATTGTGCGCGTTTCCGTCCGCGAGCTCGCTAGACAAGAAGACCAGACTGTTGTCCAGGACAGTGGCGCTACCTTCCTTGATAGCGTCCAGCTTCTGAAGGAAATACACGTACTGCTGAACCTCCCACAAATCGATCTTGGCCAACTGCGCGCCCTTTGTCGGATCGTTGTTGTGGTGCGACAACCCGTGATGATCGGAGGTGATGTTCAGCCATGGACAGCTCGCGAAGGACATGTTTCCTCCGTGCCCCTGATGGAAGTTGATGACNNGCCTTGGTGATGGTCGCCCTGGCCGTCGATCCCGGACTGCAGCTGTTCGGCGTGCTGGAAACCTTTTGTACCTCCGTCTCCACGGAACGAATGCTGGTCAGGTACTGATCCAGCTTGGCCTTGTCCGTCTTGCCGAGCTTGGGCTGCAAGGAAGTGGCTTCAGCCCGGACGAAGTCGAGAACGCTGGTCCTCAGTGCGGTTCGCTTTGCGAGCGCCGCCGCGGCGGCCGTGTCGCCAGCTGCCGGGGTGGTTGTCATTCCCGAGAACAACCGATCGAAGACCTGCTGTGGATTGACGGTCGGCGGCAGGGGCGTAGTCGCGTCGGACCACGCCGTCGAGCCGTTATAGACCGCCGGATAGCCAGTGTCCGCGAAGGTCCTATCGGTGACCGATAGCTGGAGGGAATTAATGCGCGTGGCGGTTCCGAGCGACTGCGCATAGACCTGGTCAACGGAGATTCCCATGCCGATCCCCGGCTTGGTGCCCTGCCGGCAAGTCGTCATGGCCGGTGGACCGCAGCCGTGCGAGCCCATTGAATTGCACGTCGGCGTGTTGTCTACGTTCATCAACACGGTCACCTTATCCTTGATCGCCGTCAAGGGCATGAGCGTGGGACTCGGGGTATAGGTCGTACCGAACGTCGTCACGTCCCAGGTCGGATGCCAGACCCCGCACCCGATATGCCACGTCACCCAACGAATGGGTGGCTTCGCCTGGGCCTCGGCTCTGGATGGCCGGAGCAAGGAATCAAGCGCGGGCAATGTGATCGCGGCGGCGGTGCCCCGGAGGATTGTCCTTCGGTTCACCTGAGGCGGGGAAGGATTGCGACGCTCGGCCGCAAGCGCCTTTTCATCGAAGGAAACATTCTTGTCGGTGATTTTTGCGAAGCTCATGGGAATCCTCTCAGAAGGGCCTCTACGGCTCCCCGTGACGCATGTTGAACGTATCGCTTGCCACCACCCGGGTCAAAATGTCGCGAACTCCGGGAGCGCCGGTTGAAGATGGCGCCGCGATGTCGGCGACGTACGGATCATCGCTGTCCACCAGCGCTCGTCCGAGCGCATAGGCAAGCATCTTCTTCGAGACACACGGGACAAACCGAGGATCCTGGGCCAAGACAGCAGCCAGTTGCTGGCCACCGTTGAAAGAGACGGGGGGAGTGCCCAACTCGCCGTTTGCATCGATGACTGCCCCATTGGCGTCAGCGGTGCGCCAGGCCCCCGTGCCGTCGTAGTTTTCGAGAGCGATGCCGATGTTGTCCATCACCACGTGGCAGGCCCCGCAGCTAATGTTCTTCCTGTGCATGACCAGAATCTCACGCTGGGTACCCATCAACATCCCTGTGGGGAATGGCGGAACATCGTTGGGAGGCGGAGGCGGCTCGGAACAGAGCATTTGGCCTTCCACGTAGGCGCCCCGTTTCACNNGCACCGACCGCCGGCAAGCCGTAGTGGGTTGCAAGCGTGTTGTCGATGTAGCTGAACTTCGCCGTGAGCAGCTGGTCAGCCGGTAGGTTCTCCTTGATGAAGTCGTCGAAGAAGCTGGTGATCTCTGCCTTCATCGATGCGGCCAAGGCGGGAGTGAACTTGGGGAATACGGTCGGGTCGAACTGGATAGCCTCGAGCGATCGCACTCCGAGCCACTGAGCAGAAAAGTCTTGCGCGAAGGTGCTGCCCTTCGGGTCGGCCAGCATGCGATTGAGCTGGGTGAGCACGTCGGCGGGCGTCCCCAGCTTCCCGGCTGCCGCGGCGTCGAACAGACCCTGATCGGGCATGCTGCGGAAGATGAGATATGAAAGCCTCGAAGCCATTTCATACGGGGCCACCGGATGCACCGCGGCGGACGTGGGGCTCGGATCGAACTCGATGCGATAGAGGAAATTGGGCGACTGCAGGAAAGCCTCGATTGCCGTCCTGAGCACCTCGTCGGTGGTGGCCCCTGCCGTCTTGGCACTGGCCATCAGACCAACATACCCTGTGACTTCGGTGGCCGTGAGCGGCCGGCGATACGCCTTCGCGCCGAATGCGTTGATGAAGGTTCGCTGACAAGTATCACCGGCGGCCGTGAGGTCGCAGGTGAGGAGCTTGGCCTTGAACGGAGCTGTAATTGCTTCGGCTGCCAGTGCTTCGGCCGCCTGCTCATAGAGGCCTGCGAGAACGGGCGATATCGACAACAGATCGCCGTTGTTGTCGAACGCAAATGCGGGCGTGTCGCTCAGGAAGGCCGAAGCGGGCTGCTGGGCGGTTCCCAATAGATCGCGAACCGTATTGTTGTATTCGACGCGATTGAGCTGGCGCATGGTCACCCGACCCGGATCCCGCGGTCCGGAGACCACCGGGCTTCCACCGGTCCCGGGTTGAGTGACGCTCGGGCCACTCCCCGTCCCCGGCACAGCTCCTGTGCCCGAACCACTGCCCGTTCCAGCGCTGGAGCCCGAGCCTGAAGGGGTCGTTGCCCCCGTGCCCGAGTTGCCGCCGCTTCCCGTTGCCGGGTTAGCTCCCTGACCGTTGGTGGAGACGGGGGTAGGCGGTCCTACACGCCCCACGCAGCTGGCGGCAGCAAGGGCACCAGTCAGCAATAACCCCGAAAAACTACGTGAGCGGAATCTGAGCTTCATTTGGGCGCTCCCCCTCTCGAACTCGTGATCCGACATGAACCACGACATTCGTTGGTTCCGGTTAGGCAGTCGCACTGTCATCGAATAGTGGTCCTTACAACGGCTGCGCGGATTGAAGTTAAGTGTCCGCTATCTCAACCTTAGGGCTAACGGGTCGGCGGACCTTCGCGTTTACTGAAGGAGGATTGCCGGCAGAGGTAATTCTATGGCCGGACTGGCGAATTTCCAGGCGGGTTTGCGACGCGGATGGACAATATGACGCGGTAACCTGCGCAGCGCACGGGGCGGAGGGAGCGGGCGACCTGTTATTTGACCTCTTAGCTAGCGATCAAATAGCAGCGAGACGAGCTTTCCACGCCAGGTCCGGGGTAGCAGGGCCCCCTCATTGACCACCAGGGCGACGCACGGACCCTCCGGATCGACCACCTGAACGTGCTCGGCGCCCGTATCGCGAAACCGGACATCGCCGCGCACATAATGTTCCCCTCCGTCCGAGAGGCCTCCGGCGAACACCACGGTAAATTCGGGGGCGGCGTGGGTATGACGCGGGATTTCGACCCCCGGATTCAACCGCAGCAGGCGGGTCCGGACCACCGGCGGTGCGGTCACCTCGAGATCAATTCCCCGAACCCCGGGAGCGAGGAAACGAAAGGCGCGTGGTCGGGAATCGGCCTGGTTGTCTCGAGCGAGATAGCGTTCCAAGGGACGGGGCAGAGATACGCCTGCGAAGACGAAGGGCACGTCCGCGCCGGCCCTTGCGTCGGCTGGCAGCACTGGCAAGTCCCCGTCCAGCCGCGCGAGCATCCGTTCGAGCGCGTCTGGCGAAAGTTGGTCCGATGGCCCTGCTGCGTCGAGCAAAGCGCCCCCCACCATTTCAGCGGCGGTGGCACGTTCCCGGCACGCCATACACAAAGTCAGGTGACAGGCTGCGACCAAGGCCAAGGGCTCGGTTGCGGCCCCGGTGACGTAAGCCAGAAGGAGATCATCGTCCAAGTGGTGAGAAGGAGTATTCATGATTCCCGCCGGCTCAACACCAGCCCGCGCAGATGTGACAGGGCCAATCTTGCTCGGGTTTTCACGGTTCCAAGCGGCAAGCCCTGGGCAGCCGATATCTCCGCCAGCGATTGTCCCTGAAAGTAGCTCCGCTTCACGATGTATTTCTGCTCGGCGGGAAGGGACTCCACCGCCACTGTCAGCTCGTGCTGGATCTCGGCGTCGAGCACCAAGCGATCGGCACCCGGATTCGTCGTTTCCAAGATCGGATCAGAGAGATCCACCTCGGGTCGGTGTTCCCGCCGGACGCGATCGATGAACGCGTTGCGCGCCAACGCGTAAATCCAAGTGCTCGCCGAGCCGCGTACGGCATCGAATTGCTCGGCCTTTCGCCACACGGTGAGCATGACGTCCTGAACAATCTCCTCCGCGGTCCCGGAATCGGCACCGCGGCCGAGTAGGTGACTTTTCAATCGAGGGCCATAAAAGCGAAACAGCTTCGCAAAGGCGATCCGATCCCGAAAATGGGCGACCGCCGCCAACAGCTTGTCGGCGTCGCGGGCGAATTCTTCGAGGTGACCGCCCACCGTTCCCTGTCCCGGCGATTCCAATAGGGGAGCAAGTCTCGTCGACCGGGGCAGGGGCGACAAGAGGGACAGGTGATGAGTCCGGGTTTCGGGAGCCATGCCCGCGGCCCAAGTCCCCATCCACGGCGGTTGCCTCACGCTTGAATCCTGGGTCTCCCGGCACGCAAAGGTCTTGGCCATGTCGCCATTCCGATACGGCAGGGTCGGCGCTTTGGATCTGTCGGCTGCGCTGCGTCGCCATGCGCTGAAGGCCGTCACAGATCCAGACGCGGCGCCCAAAACCGACACTTGGCAATTTCTTGGAGCTGTACAGATCCGGCCCGGCGAGCCGCCCGTACTGGGCTTCTACGAGGCGAGACCTCGAAACCAACCAAGGAGCCAGCAATGTCACGAAAGATTCCGATCGTAGGCCTCGGCGTCGCAATTCTCTTCAGCCAAGCGTGTGGCAGCGACAGCGAAACCACGACCGCCAAGGGGCCGGGAGCGGCCCTCAAGTGCACGAGCAGTGGAAAGAATGCCTTCGATACCTTCGGTACCACCGCATTTGTAGCCGTCAACGAGGCGATCTTCGCGAACGTGGGCGCCGAGGTGGCTGCCAACGGTACGACCAACCTCGGGGATTCCTTCACGAAGATTGGCAGCGGAACGCCTCCCGCGACCATAGATGACGCCCCCACTTTCAAGGGCAANNCGGCCTCGGCATCACCAGCGGTCAGTACGACTACTTCGTGGCCAGCGTGATCGTGCCCGCGTTGACTTCCAGCGGGGTCGGCGGCGCGGACGTCTCCAGTTGCTTTGCCCCCATCGTCACCGACCCTTCCTTCAAGGCGTCGATCGTAGGGCACTGAGATGCGGCGCAGTCTCGTTCGGCGCGGCGTGGGGGTCATAGGTGGCTCGGCGCTATTTCTGGTGGGACTGATCGGGTTTGCGCACACCCCCACCGGGCGCCCGTTGTTGGGCGCGGTCGGCCGCGCCTTCGGCGGAAAGTCCTGTCCGCTCGGTTATGATCGGGCGGCAAATCCACGGGGGCGCGAGCGAGAGCGCGTGAGGTTCGCCTCGGTACACAGAGGCCAGGCGCGTGCGGACAGCAGGCCCGCGCTCGGTTTTGCCCTCGACCACACGTCGCCCGCCGAGATTGCTTCGTTCATGAAAAGTCGCGGGATCACCTGTCGAGCATCGACGGCGGTGGCTGATTTGATCTGCGAGAACGTTTCCGGCCAGGCATTGCCGGAAGGCTTTCGCGCGCAAACAGTACGCGACCTGTGGTTCACTTTTGGAATCGACAAGCAACTGATAACCGTGGTTGCCGTTTCGCGCAGCGCAACCGCTCCCCAGGCCAGCGCCGCGTTCTCCGACGTGACGGGCGCCATTGCAAGC
>PMNO01000063.1 GCA_003161835.1 Myxococcales bacterium
CTTTCGAGACGCTCACCCCACCCTTTACTCACCGATGGCAGAGAGGAACTTCGCCAGGAGATCAGGGTGGAAAATGAATCCCGGCCGTCGCGATCTTCTCGATCCAAGGCCGCACGGCCGGGACAAAGCCGAGATGCTTAGCCCGTCCGAGGAGGCCCAACGATCCAGTGACCTTCAGACCCGCAGCAATGGCAGCACGGCGTCCCCGCCGTTCGTCGATGCACACCCGCTCAATTCCCAGTTCGACCGCGAGCTGAATGACCGCCGCCTCGCCTTCATCTAGGGTGGAGACGCTCACCGGGGCAAGCGGCCCTCTCACGGCGACAACCTCCACCCACGCAGGCATGATGACCGGGTGTCCCAGAAGAACGCCCGCCGAAATCTCATTGGCGACCTGGAGGGGCGCGATGAACCTGATCGGAAGCTGGGAGATGATGTCCCAGGCGTTTCCGCGACCGAGCGCGATGAGCGGACCCGTGTTGACGACCAGCCGCTCACCTTCCGCTGGCAAACTCAACCTCATCGTCAGCGTCCTCGGGTCCGAGATTGCTGATCGAGACGCCGACGCGAGGAAGAGCAAGCAGGATCCATTCTAGCAAGCCTCGGCGGGCGCCATCATGAGGTAATCGCCCGTCGGCATGAGATAGTAGTGAGGGAGCGCCGCAGGTCTTTTCACGTCAGAGGGACGGTGAGAACAAGCCAGAAAGTCTCTGGGCATCAATGTGTTTGCGCATGGTCCACGATCCGACATCGCCCCCGCGCCGGTCACCCAGCCGCGGCGCTGACCTCGCGGATGGTGGCCAGCAGGCGCTCGAAGTTGAGTGGCTTGGTGAGATGGGCGCTGAACCCGGCCGCCTTACTGGCGCGCATGTCCGCCTCGGTCCCGTAGCCGCTCATTGCCACGCCCTTGAGCGGGTGGGTGACCCGGATCCCACGCATCAGGTCGAGGCCCGTTATGTCCGGCAACCCGATGTCGCTGATCAGCAAGTCGATGCTGTCGAGATCCGCGGCCAGGGCTTCCTTCGCCGAATGGGCGGTCCGAACCTCGTACCCCTCGTCGGTGAGTAACTCGCTCAATATCTCCGCGGTGTCTTTGTGGTCATCGACCAGGAGGATGCGCGGCTTGGCGTGCGGCAACTCGGGTAGGGCCACCGGCGCCCCGACAGAGGCCGGAATTTCGTCGACGGTCTCCATCTCCACCACGAACCGCGCGCCCATGCCTGGGCCCCGACTGAAAGCGGCGATCCGTCCGTCATGAAGCTCCATCATCCCTTTGCAGATGGCCAGGCCGAGGCCGAGACCGCCGGTCCGTTCGGGCGCATCCAGCCCCTGCTCGAAGGCCTCGAACAGCCCGGGGCCGGCCGCGGGATCGAACCCCTGTCCGGTGTCGCTCACCTCGACCGCCAGCCAGCGACTCTGCTTGCCGGTGTCGTTCCACGAGCGGAGCTCGATTCGTCCGCCGTCCGGCGTGAACTTCACGGCGTTGCGCACCAGGTTCCAGAAGACCTGCTTGAGCTTCACGGGATCAGCGTTGGCGCCGTGGCGTTCGGCCTCCAGAAAGAAGCCGACCGTCAGATGCTTCGCCGCGATCTCCGCGTCCAGCGTCTCCATCGTTTCGCGGACGGTTTCGTGAACATCCAGAACCTGCCGTTCCAGTCGCATTTTTCCGCGGACGATGCGGGTGACGTCGAGGAGGTCGTCGATGAGACGCGCCTCCGTCAGGACGTTGCGCCGGATCATCTCGTGGATGGAACGCAGGTTGTCCGGGATCCCCGCGCGCCCGCGAAGAGCTGTCACCGCGGCCAGCACCGGGGTCAATGGCGTGCGCAGTTCGTGGCTCAACGTGGCGATGAAGTGGTCCTTGGCGTCGTTGGCGGCGCGTGCGGCCTTCTCCGCCGCCAGCAACCGGCGGGTCTCCGCCGCCGCCTCTTCCCGCTCGCGCAGGTCGACGATGACCGTGGGATAAATACGCAGCCCGAGCCGTATGCGCCGGCTCCAGAGCTGCACCGGCGTCGAATCTCGCAGATGCAGCTCGCACACCAGGACGTCCCTGTTGACCGGGCAGTGTCTCAGATGGTCCGTCAGCTTCGCCTGATCGGCCTCCACCACCAGCTCTTTGAGACGCCTGCCCACCAGATCGTGGCGATCGTCATGTCGTCCGAGCAGAACGGCCGCGGCCCGGTTCACCTCGCCGATGGTCCCCAAGCCGTCGAGGGTCAGGTAGGCCAGTGGCGCATGGTCGTAAAGGTCCATGAACCGGTCGCGCGTCTCGTCGGCGGCACGCTGGGATTCGAGCAGGTGCTCGATCTCCAGCCGCAGGCGCTCCACCTCGGCCGCCAGCGTTTCACGGGCCATGGTCCGTCACATCGCGCAAAATCAGTAAGATCACCCCTTGCTTGCGCCGCCCAGCCTCGATCCGGCGGGCGTCGAGCAGCATCTTCTTTCGACCAATGTCCGGGAAATCGTGCTCGACCGCGAAGCCTTCGAAGTTCTTGTTGTCGGGCAGCACCTCTTCCAGAAGGCGGCGCAACTCCGGGCTGTTCCACTGTCCGTCGCCGAGGTCATAGACGAGCCGCCCCTCGGTGTCGGCCTGTCTGACCTGGAAGGCCGCAAGGAAGGCGCGATTCGCCCTCTGCACCTTGAGGTCACTATCCAGGAGCAGGATCGGCTCACGCATCGTCGAGATCAGGGCCTCGCCCGTGGCGCTGGCTACCTCGAGTGCCGCGGCCTGGTCCTGGACGCTCGAGACGTCGAACAGCACCACCACCGCGCCGTCGATCCGGTTGTCCAGGCTCAGGTAGGGACGGATCTGCAGGCCGAACACCCGCCCGTCGGTCCCCTCGACCTCGCGCTCGCGGACGCTTACGGTGTCCACCGCCTCGGTGATCAGCGAGTCCAGATCGGGGCAGGTGAAATTCGGTTTGAGGTGGCCGATGGGGCGCCCGAGGTCCGACGGGATGATGTTCAGGACCTTCTCAGCCGCAGGCGTGAAGCGCCGGATCCGCAAGTCCCTGGTCACCATCACGATCGGGATCTGAACACTGGAAAGCAGGTTGGATAGATCGCTGTTGACCGTGCTCAGCTCTTCGTTCCGACCGCGCAGCTCGTCGTTGAGTGTGTTCAGCTCCTCGTTGGTCGACTGCAGCTCCTCCTTGGCGGTGTCCAACTCCTCGTTGGTCGACTGCAACTCCTCGTTGCTAGACAAGACCTCCTCGTTCGCCGACTGCAGCTCCTCGTTAGCAGCGCCCAGGTCATCGATGATCGACTGTAGCTGGTGGCGGGTGTCCGCCAGTTCACCTTCGAGGGCCGCGGCGGGACCCCCGCTGCCTTTCATGCTCTTCTTGGCCGCAGTGCGAGCGCCGGACGCTTTCGCGCCCGAATGCTCCTCGAACAGAACCAGGAACTGACGGGTTTCATCGGCACCCAGGGGAACCACATGCAGGTCGACCACGCGCGCCCGGCCCTCGACCTTGAAGCGTACGCCCTTCTTGGACGCCGTTCGTCGGCGGCTGCGCGCCTCGCCGAGTGCGCCGCGCATGGCGTACGCCAACTCGGGACGGACCATCTTCAGGATGTCGACGGTCATGTCTCCGGACGGAAGCTCAAGGAAGGGACCGGTGCTCCCTCGGGTCCGGATGATGCGCAGGTCGCCATCCACGACCACCGCCGGCGGCGCATAGCGATCGAGGAGGAAACGATTGGCATCACTCTGAGAATCCCATTGAGCCGGCTGGCGGCTCGGCGGCTTCGCAGCGGCTTTTTTCGACGGCGGCGGCGGCAGCTGCTGGGTACGGGGAAAGTCCATCACGGGATGGCCCCGCCCCGCCTTCTTTCCATACAGCTGGAACTTCTTGTCGGACACCGCGAACAGGTCCGTCAGCGGGCCGATGGTCTCGGACCGGCCCAGCATCAACACCCCGTCGGGCCGCAGAGCATAGTGGAACACCCCGATCACCTTCCGCTGCGTCGGCTGGTTCAGGTAGATGAGCAGGTTGCGACAGACAATCAGGTCCAACTTTGAAAACGGCGGATCCCGGGTCACGTCCTGACGAGCGAACACGCAGCGGTCGCGTACTGCCTTGTTGATTCGGTGGCCGCCCTCGAACGGTATGAAGAAACGGCGAAGGCGCGCAGGTGAGACCTCGGTCGCGATGCTGGCCGGGTAGATGCCTGCACGTGCCTTTTCGATCGTCGTTTCGCTGACGTCGGTTCCGAAGATCTGCAGGGTGACGTCCTCGGCGCGCTGGTCGAGAAATTCGAGCACCACCATCGCCAGTGAATACACCTCCTCACCGGTCGAACACCCTGGAACCCAGAACCTGATCGGGGAGTCCCCGGGGCGATGGGACAGGAGCCGGGGAAAGACCGACTGCTCCAGGGCCTCATAGGAGGCCGGCTCCCGGAAAAACGACGTGACGTGGATGAGCAGTTCCTCGGAAAGGCGATGCAGTTCTTCCGTGTCGTGGTTCAACGTCGCCACGTAGTCGCCCAGGCTGGACAGGCGGTGAAGGGCCATCCGCCGCTCGATCCGCCGCTTCAAGGTAGGAGTCTTGTAGCTGTTGAAATCGATGCCGGTGGTCCGCCGCAGGAGCGCAAAGGTTCTCTGCAGGTGAGGGGCGTCCTCCGGGGCCTCCGACTCGACGGCCCCGACGCCTGAGAAAAACGGGTGCTTCGACAGGCGCACGAGCTCGT
>PMNO01000107.1 GCA_003161835.1 Myxococcales bacterium
CCACATCGTCGCGTAGTCGGGCTTCGCGGGGCCGCCGTTCTGCGGGCGGTCGAAGTAATCGACCAGGCGGGTGTAGATGACGGCCTCGGGCAGGGCGAACAGCGAATCGATCCAGGCGTAGCGGGGGCTCGACAGGCTCATCCGCTCGCGCTGGTACAGCTCAGAGACGCGATCCCGCTCCATGGTTGCCGACCCGTGACGTGCCCGGCCAGGAAATCCGTAGCGGTCTGGTTTGAAAATGTTGCCATTCGGCCGGTCCACGACCAGTCCCCGAATGGCGAGCGCGGGATCGTACGACAGCTCGCGAATCTCGTCGGGGTATCCCTTGTTGACGCACAATTTTTCCAGCGTCGCCGCAATGGACAGCTGCTCGATTCGGGTTTGATTATAGATGGCCAGGGTGTAGTCCATGTCGAAACCCACCATCTCGATCTTGTCGAGGCGCAGGTTACGGTTGACGTAGACGTGGCTCTTGCGCGGAATGTCGAGCGGCCGCGAGGGCGTCTCGACACTGTCGGCCTCGAACGTTTGGTCCGGGGTGGCTTGGGGCCGATGGGGGGCTTGGGACCCCTGGGGGTCCGGGCGGGTTTGCGGGCCGGTTTGATCGACCGCCGCTCCGACGGTAGACATGACGTGAATTCTAGCAGGCATTTTGGATAGAGTTTTTCTCGGTGAAAATCGCGCTTGGCCAGATCAATCCCACGGTGGGTGATTTCGACGGAAATCGCCAACTGATTGAGGACGCGATTGCCGCCGCCGAGGCGGGGGCGGCTGATTTATTGGTTCTGCCTGAGCTGGCCCTCTCGGGGTACCCGCCCAAGGACCTGCTCGAACGGGCGGGCTTCTTGGCCGCGGCCGATGACAGCCTCAAGGCGCTGGCGGCGCGTGTCGGCCGCATCGGCTGCCGCACCGCCTTGGTCGTGGGATTTCCCCAGTTGCTGCCCGAACGTGAGATCGGCAGGCGGGTCGCGAATGCCGCCGCCCTGATCGATGCCGGGAAGATCGTCGCGGTATGTCGCAAGGCGCTGCTTCCCACCTACGACGTCTTCGACGAATGGCGCTATTTCGAGCCCGGTACCGAGGCCTGCGTGGTCGACTTTCGCGGCCGGCGCCTGGGGCTGTCGATCTGCGAGGACATCTGGAACGACGGCGATTTTTGGCCGCGGCGACTCTACCGGGAGGATCCGATCGAACGCCTCGTCAGCGCGGGTGCCGACATGATCGTCAACATCGCCGCGTCGCCTTTCACGATGGAGAAGCGGGTGTTGCGTCCCCGGATGTTGGCGGCCACGGCTCGGCGCTGGGGGCGGCCTCTGGTTTTCGTGAATCAGGTGGGCGGCCAGGACGATCTGGTCTTCGATGGGGCGAGCGCTGTCTTTGCTCCGAACGGCCCGGTCCTGGCCCAGGCGCGCGAGCTGGCCAGCGATCTGGTCTTCGCCGATATCGGGGTGGGCACAGGCGATCTGCGTCCGATGGTCGCGAGCGACGAGCAGGCAGCGCTCGATGCCTTGGTGCTGGGAACGCGCGACTATGCCCGCCGCTGCGGATTTTCGCGGGCCCTGCTGGGGCTCTCGGGGGGCATAGATTCCGCGCTGGTGGCCTGCATCGCCGCCGAGGCCCTGGGGCCTCGAAACGTGCTGGCGGTGGCGATGCCGTCGCGCTACTCCTCGGCGGGATCCGAGACCGACGCGCGCCTGCTGGCGAAATCCCTGGGCATCGATTTCGAGACCGTGTCGATCGAACCGATGTTTTCGGCCTATCTGGCCGCGCTCGGACCCGTTTTCGCGCGGGNNGCCGTCATCAGCGATGTGCCCAAGACGCTGGTGTACCGATTGGCGCGCACCATAAATGGTCGTGCGGCGGCGACGATTCCGGAAGCGACCCTGTCCAAGCCGCCGTCGGCCGAGCTGCGCCCGAACCAAACGGACCAGGATTCGCTGCCTCCCTATGACGTCCTGGACGCGATCTTGGCGGCCCATCTGGAGCAGGGGATGGACAGCACGGCGTTGGTGGCGTTCGGATTTCCGCGCGCGGTCGTCGACGATGTGGTCCGGCGGGTGCGTCTGAGCGAATACAAGCGCCGGCAGATGCCGCCCGGACTCAAGATCACCGGCAAGGCCTTTGGCCCCGGCCGAAGGATGCCGATCGCGCAAGCCTGGAAAGGATGACGCGCGGCTTATCGCCGCAGGGGCGCGGGCGAAGTGATCCCGGCGACGGAAATGTATTGGCCGTTGGACGTAAACGACCATGGCGAGTTTTCTTGGTGATTTTTTTCGGGACAAGACCAGACACCGGTGACACGCTGGTGCCGTTGCGGCGTTTACACCTTCTGTGAGACAACCAACGGACCGTCTCACGGGTCTGACAACGGATGACGAGGACCGATGACAAGGAGTGATGGAACCATGAAAACCGGAGTGCTTTGCGTTTTTGCATTCGTGGCGATGGGCCTCGCGGCTTGCGGCTCCGACAGGAAGCCCGCAACTACCGCTGGCGCTCTGACCTATTGGCAGGACGTCGCGCCCATCTACAACAACAGGTGTGTCCGCTGTCACCANNCTGGAGCTCGCGCGGGTGACCGCGGGCACGATGCCGCCCTACTTCATGGTCAACGATGGAACCTGTCAGTCATTTCACGACGAGACCACGCTGTCGGCGGCGGAGAAGGCAACCATCACGGCCTGGGTCAATGGCGGCCAGGCGGAGGGGATCCCCGCGACTCTCACGCTGCCCGTGCAACCGAAGCTGGCCGATGCGCTTGACGTTCAGACCCCCACCTTCGCGCCGGTCGCCGTCGGAGACCAGCTGGCTCTATTCGACGAATACCGCTGCTTCCTGATGGATCCGCCCAATTCCACCGATTCGTTCCTCACCGGGTACGACGTGACTCCGGGGGATCCGTCCATCGTTCACCACGTGCTCGCGTTCGTCGTCGACCCCGAAAAGGTCGGAGCGGGCGGAAAGACCAACGCCGTCATCATGAAGAATCTCGACGACCAGTCGCCCGACCGATTGGGATGGCCGTGCTTCGGGGCGGCCGGAGAGGGGGTGGCCGTCACCGGAGTGCCGGTCACCTGGGCCCCCGGCCAAGGCGTCATCAACTATCCCGCGGGAATGGGCGTTCCCATTCGCGCCACCGACAAGCTGGTGGTTCAGCTTCACTACAACCTGGCCGACCCGAGCTCGGCCGGTCGGAGCGACAGCACCACGGTTCACCTGCGTTTCGCCAGCAGCGTGGACCGACGCCTGGCCTTCCTGTTGCCCGATCCGTTTCTGGACAGCCTGGGCAAGACCGACGGCCAGGGCAACCCCACCCCCGATGTGTTGCCGCCTCAGATGGCGGACACCAAGTACACATGGACCAAGGCCGGCAAGGANNGCGGCGCACCTCGAAAACTGGAGCTTCCACTGGCAGGAATTTTACTTCTACCAGACGCCTCCCCGGATCACGCCCGACAGTCAACTGGAGCTGACGTGCGAGTACAATACGATGAGCGACACCCAGCCGGTGTTGCCGGGGTGGGGAACGCGCAATGAAATGTGTCTCGCGGTCCTGATGGTGGCACTGCCGCCCTCTTGACAAGCACCAGCCCCCGAGGGGCGGCGCTCAGCGCTGGCGCGCTGCCCCCGGCGCGACCACGGAACGGGACCGGCTCCTATTCCCTCGGGGCGCGGGTGGTGGGTCAGGGCTTCTGGGCCGGCGGATCTTCGAGTTCGCAGATGCCGGCGCCGCAGAAGGCCCGTTTCGAACAGCTCGGGTCCTGCGACATCACCTCGGCGCAGGCTTGTCCCGCGCAACGTTGCTTGCGCGCCTTTTCGTAGGACTCCTTGTCGCGCTTCGGAATCGCGTGCTGTTTGCCCCCTTCGTTGCATGAACAACAATCGTCGGGGACGACCACGCAATCCGTGTCCTTCTTGCAGTCCTCGGTGGCGGCCGGAGCCTTGCGGGCGCGCTTGGCCTGCGCAAGGAAAGATCCGCCCAGGAGGAGGCCGACGATGGCGACCGAGGCAACGAGCAGGGACATACGTTTGGTGGTCGCGGTGGACATGCGCCGGGAGTATAGGGGATCCGCCGGTCCGGCTTGACTCGATCCGATCGGTCAGTAAAGTCCGCGCCGCACTCAACCGGAAGAGGTCGTCATGAACGCTGTCATCGCAGTTTTACCAGGGGACGGAATCGGTCCCGAGGTGGTGTCCGAAGGGCTCAAGGTTCTGGCCGCCGTGGCCAAGAAATTCGGCCACGCGTTCACCACCCGCGAGGCTCTGATCGGCGGCGCCGCCATCGACGCCGCCGGGACGGCGCTGCCCGATGCGACGTTGAAACTGTGTCTGGGCGCCGACGCGGTTCTGCTGGGGGCAGTGGGCGGNNCTGTACGCCAACCTGCGCCCGGTGGCCGTGAATCCGAAACTTCTCGGCGCGTCGACGCTGCGGCCCGAAGTCTTGGCCGGGGTGGACATGGTGGTGGTCCGTGAACTGACCGGCGGCATCTACTTTGGTGAAAAGGTCCGGGATGGCGATCGGGCGTCCGATCTCTGTGTTTATACCGTCGGCGAAGTGGAGCGGATCGTGCGCGTGGCCGCGCGGCTCGCGCAGGCGCGGAAAAAGAAGCTGACCTCGGTGGACAAGGCGAACGTCCTCGAGACCTCGCGCCTTTGGCGGGAGGTGACGACGCGGGTGATGCGCGACGAATTCTCCGAGGTATCCCTGACACACATGTTGGTCGACGCGTGCGCCATGCACCTCATCCGGCGTCCGGCCGACTTCGACGTGATCGTCACCGAGAACATGTTCGGGGATATTCTGACCGACGAGGCGTCGATGTTGGCGGGATCGATGGGGATGCTGCCGTCGGCGTCGCTCGGTGAGGGATCGCGCGGGCTGTACGAGCCCATTCATGGCTCCGCTCCCGATATCGCGGGCAAGGGAATCGCCAATCCGTATGCGACGATCCTGAGCGTCGCGATGCTGCTCCGTCATTCCCTGGGCCTCGGCGCCGAGGCGGCGGCCGTGGAGGGCGCGGTGGCGGCAGCCATTTCCGCGGGGGTGCTACCCGGGGACATCGCGGCCGCGGGGGGGGTCGCGCCAGTCGGTACGTCGGCCGCGGGCGACGCGGTCGTGCGCGCTTTGCTTTGACGCAAGGTCGCCGCCTGCGGGCGCCACGCGGGAAGGACCAGCCCCTTGCCAGCTCCTACGCCATCGCTTTGATGCCCTCGCGGTCGGCGATGATGATGCGGCGGCCTTCGCTCTGAATCAGGCCTTTGCGTTTGAACTGGGACAGCGTCAGCGAGACGGTCTCGCGGGTTGAACCGATCAAGTTCGCCATTTCCTGGTGCGTGATCTTGAGGTTCAACACCACGCCGCGCGGGTCATCGACGCCGTGCTGCTGGCCAAGCTCCAGCAGCAACTCGGCGAGCTTGGCGCCCACGTCCTTGAAGATCAGCTGCTCGACCCGCGATTCCAGATCCTTGCGGCGCACGATGAGCGCGCGGGCAAACCAGTACGCCGCGGCGCCGCTGGTGGACAGGACGTGATCCAGGGTTTCGCGGTCGACCTCGACGGCCATGGTCGGTTCCATGGCTTCGGCCATCTCCTCGCGTGGACCACCCTCCAGCAGGCAGGGCTCGCCAAAAAAATCGCTGCCCGTTCTATAGGCCAGGGTCAGTTCCTTGCCATCACGGGTGACCTTGGAGATCTTCACGCGGCCTTGCGCGACGAAGAACACGCCCTGGGCGCGATCGCCAGGCAGATACACCACTTGGCGCGGCCGGTACGCGCCGATCTTGGCGCCCGGGAGCATCAGCTGCACGGCGTCGGTGGGCAGGTTGGCGAGTACGTCGCACTTCTTGAGCAGGCTGAGGGTTCGTTTCTCTTCGGCTGTTGGCATGGCGGCGTGCGCGTGTCGTAGACTTGTAGCAGGCACACCTACAGCACACAAGGAATTGTTCGTGAAGTCCGTCACGAAGTCTGGGATGTCTGATTCTCGGCCTGCGCCCGTCGGCCCCGACGCACGCTGGCGATTCCCGCCCCGAACATCCCCAGCGCGGACGCCAAGATCGCCAATTGGGCCGTAGCGGTCAGCTTTTCCGCCGCCCGATCGAGACCATAGTATCCGAGCGCGACGAGGGCTCCGTTGTTGATGAAGTGGATCAACATGGACGGAACAATCGACCCGCTCGACAGGGCTACCCACGAAAGCAGCGCCCCCAGCAGCGACGTCGGGACGAAACGCCAGATGTCGCCGTGCAGAACACCGAACAGTACGCCCGTCAGCAGGCACGCCGCGGGCGCGGAAAAGCGCCCCTGGAATCCACGCAAGATGGGCCCGCGAAACAGCGCCTCCTCGCAGATGGCGGGCGTGAGCGCGAGCGCGAACAGGGACACAATCAGCGGGCGGTCGCCATCGGTCGGCCGGATCAGCTTCCGCATTTCCTCGATCAGGTGTGCCGGGGGTGGCATCACGCGATCCGCCAGGGCGCCCAGGATCACCCACCCGGACAGCCCCAGCATCGTGGCCCCGGCAACAGTCCAGAGGTTCGGCCGCCGGACATGCAGGACCTCCCGCAGGCGCCGGTGGTTGAGGCGGCCGTAGATCCACACCAGACCCAGGAACCCCCCCCACTGCGAGAGCAGGAGGCCCGGAATCAAACGCCAGCGTTGCAGCCACGTGAACACGAAGAACCANNTGGCGTGGTCACACTCCCCGCGCCTTCGGCTTTGTCCCGGCCCAGCAGATGGCGGATCCACGGCCCGAGCCCCACCAGCTCGGCGTCGGTCGAGGCCAGCAAGCGCTCGGAATCGTACAGACGCGCCGCGAATGAAAGCGCGATGGCGCCATAGAACAATGTGGCCCCGACGACGATCGCGGCACCGCCGAGACCCGCCTGACCGAGCATCAGATCGCGCGCCAGGAGGGTCAGGTTGGTGCCAGGAATCAGCAGGGCCAACCCGGTCAGGCGCAGATCCGCGGTCGAGGCGATCACCGACGGAGTGAAGCAGAGCAGATACACGGGCGTCAGCAGCGTCTGCGCCTCCTTGAACCCACGCGCCATCGCGCCGATGGCGACCATCACGGCGCCGAACAAGAAAGCCGCCGGCACCACGGTCAAAAGGGTGGCGGCGGTCCGCGCCCAGGGGATCGTGAGCGCCTGCCCGGCGCCCGCGAGCTTGGCCCCCTCGGCCACGGTGAGCGACATCGAGGCGATGTTCAGCACGCCGGTCAGCGTGGCCAGCGCCGTGACGGCCAGGACCTTGCCCGTCATGAGATCGAAACGCCGCACGGGCGATGAGAGGAGCGTCTCCAGCGTCCCGCGCTCCCGCTCTCCGGCGGTGATGTCGATCGCCGGATAAAAGGCGCCCAGCATCGTCATGACCACGACGATGAGCGGCAAGATCTTGGACAGGACATAGCCTCCGATCTTGCTCTTTGGCGCGATGCTCGAGGCCACGACCGCAAAGGTGCGGGTACACCCGGGCGCGAGCACCGCCGACAGGAGGGCCTCGACACGCTCGTGGGCTTTTTCCGACGTCTCCCGGGTCTCGTCGAAGTAGACGCGCGCACGCGTCGCGACTCCTGGGGAGGCCGCTGCGCTCAGCTGGATGATCGCATCCAGGCGGTCAGCGCCGATATCGGACAGCGGCGGTGCCGAGGGGGCGGGTTCGGTCGCGGCAGCCAGCGTGATGCCGCTGCCCTTGACCCCGAGGATCGCACGCACCTGGGCCAGTGCGACCGGATCGGCGCTCGTGCCGGCGGTGGTCACGATCGCGACGCGCGACGCCCGGGCCTGGCCGGCGGTCTGCTTGCCCGCTATGACCTCGGTCAGCAACAGCGAAACCAGCGGGTACACCACCAGCGGAAACAGGATCATGACCGCCAGGGTGCGGCGGTCGCGCAGCGTCTCGCGCAACTCCTTGCGCATGACCACCGCGACATCGGAGACATTCATGAGGAGGTCATCGCCGGTGCGGCTCTCGGCGGTTCCGTTTGCTCGACCAGACGCAGGAACGCCTCTTCCAGACTGCTCGCATCACCCGCCAGCGTCCGGAGCGCGGGCGGTGTCCCTTCGGCCAGCAACCGGCCGCGGTACAGCAGCCCGATACGATCGCAGAGCAACTCGGCCTCGGCCAGGTAGTGGGTGGAGAA
>PMNO01000178.1:0-2243 GCA_003161835.1 Myxococcales bacterium
CCAGCGCGGACGCTTCCAGTGAGCGCCCTCCATGCGCAGCCGCGGGCGCAGGCGCGGACTTCTGGCGGCCGCACCCGAGGAGGCTGACCAGCACGACCACACTCACGCGGTGGAATGACACCCCCGCGACTTAACCACAAACCGGTCGATACGCGCACACCGCATTCGATCCCATCGCGCGCGGACTCCGTGTAGGCTCGCGAGCAACCCGGATGAAAGCGAGGCGATCGTCGCTCGGGCGAAGGAGACGATCGGGCAGCGGCTGGCGCGGCCCATTCGCTATGGGGCCACAGCCACTCGCGCCTTGAGTGAGGGAAGCAACCGGCTCTCGTTTCTCTCCGCGCTCGCGGCCGACTCGAACATCTGAGC
This sequence comes from Myxococcales bacterium, assembly GCA_003161835.1. Classification (GTDB taxonomy): domain Bacteria; phylum Myxococcota_A; class Polyangia; order Fen-1088; family Fen-1088; genus FEN-1088. The sequence continues at coordinate 370 of PMNO01000178.1, forward strand.
GCACGTTCGGGTTCGATCCGACCGCCAGCGCGTACTATCCTTGGGGCCAATGGAGCGAAAGTCGAAACCCGATCCTGGCCGGAGGGCCGCTCTGAAGGTGATAGTCGGCGCGACCGCAACCGTCACCACGGCCGCCGGTTGCGCCAAGTCGCCCTCCGCGGGGACCAGCATGAAAGGGGCGATCACGATGAAGAACGGCCCGACCCACGAGCCCGCCGCCGCAGGCGCCAGCCCCGCCGCTGGCGATGCCGTCATTTCGGTCGCGCCTCTGGGTTTCCCCTGGCAGACGATGGATCCGTTCCTGTTCTGCGTGCACCACGACGACCACTACCCGGCCGGCAATGAACGCATGGGCCCGGCGGCCTCCCTGGCCGGCCGCAACCTCGGTCAGGATTTCGAAGGCAAGGACGGCTGGCGGATGTATCACGGCGAGGTGGTTCCGGGGTTCCCGCAGCACCCGCACCGCGGCTTCGAGACCGTCACGGTGGTGCGGCGCGGGCTGCTCGATCACGCGGACTCGCTCGGCGCCACCGCCCGCTATGGCGGAGGTGACGTNNTGAACCTTCCCCGCGCCGACAAGATGGTTGCTCCGCACTTCTCGATGTTCTGGGCCAATGCCATTCCGCGCAGCATGGTGCGCGATGCGTCCGGGCGCGCCAGCGAAATCACCGTCGTCGCCGGTCGAGTAGGTGACCTCGCCCCACCGGCGCCGCCGCCTCATTCCTGGGCCGCGCGGATCGAGAGCGACGTGGCCATCTGGACCATCAAGATGGAGTCGGGCGCGCGGTTCAATCTGCCACCCGCCGCCCCTGGGTCCAACCGGTCGCTCTATTTTTTTCGGGGCAGCGGTTTGCGCGTGGNNCAGGTCGGACCCTTCGTCATGAACACCGAGGCCGAAATTCGCCAGGCCTTCGCCGACTACCGTCAGACTCAGTTCGGCGGCTGGCCGTGGGCCGGCCCCGACCCCGTTCATCCCCGCGACCAGGGTCGCTTCGCGCGCCACACCGACGGGCGGTTGGATGCGCCAGCCTGAGGTCCGACGAACGGCGCTGCCGACCCTCTGAGCCGCGCGCCCTCGTTACGGATACAGTCCGTCCGCGATTCCGTTGATATATTTTTCGATGTTGGTGTAGCCGGTGTGGTCGAAGTCACCGTTCGCGTCGGTGGGGCTGTTGGGATCCAGGCCGTGCTTGGTTTCCCAGGAATCGGGCATGCCGTCCTGGTCGGTGTCGACCGGCGCGGTCCCACCCGCCAGCGTGCCGTAGCCGCTGTTGCCGAGGCCGGTGGCGGTCTGGGTCGTCCACAGCGCGCCCTTCTTCCCCAGCGAATTCACGTCCGCAATCACCAGCGCGTCGACCTCATCGCGATGCAGGGAGGCGCCGGCGCTGGCTATGACGGCGGCGAAGCTGGCCGCCGCGCTGGTGGTGGGCAGGCTCGCGGTGTCCGGAGAGCCGGCCGTTGTCGAGTGCGTCGTGCTGCCGGGATAGCCGGGATCCGTGCCGTTGAGCGTGCCGTCGGAGTTCGTGTCGGCGAGATTGCCGTTGATGTAGACGGTTTGGCCCGCGTTCATCTGGTAAAAATAGTTGCTGGCGGTGTTCGTCGAGGGACCCGCGATGAAGTAGTTGTGGACGATGTCGTGCCAGAAGACGCCGCTCGTGTCTCCGGCCGCGTANNTTTTCGGTGTGCGCGCCGAACTGCTGCCCGGTCGGGTCGGCGTTGATGGAATACTGGATGGTGATGTTGGTGGCTCCCACCGAATCGACATTGTTGTATTGAGCGAACTCGATCGAGATGTGATCGAAGATGAGGTTGGTGGCGTTCAGAAGATTGATCCCGCTCTTCTTGGCGTCGGCGTCCAGCAGCCCCTGACGGAA
>PMNO01000178.1:2277-2460 GCA_003161835.1 Myxococcales bacterium
TAGCCTCGCCCGCCGGTCGCGTTCTTGCCAAAGCCGAGCGCGCCGGGAAATGCGACCGCGCCGCCCGAGGGTGGCACCGGCGCGCCCGCGGCTCCGCCCGTGCCGGAGCGGCCAGACGTGCCGCCGGCTCCGACGCTGCCGCCGCGTCCAATCCCGCCGCTCGCGCCGAGCATGCCGCCCGCG
>PMNO01000178.1:2514-2712 GCA_003161835.1 Myxococcales bacterium
GTCCTGGTCATTGAGCGGTCCTTCTGGATGACGTGGCGCATCCGTGAACCAATCATCATGGAGTTGGGTGGGGAGAAATTCAACGAACGCGGGCTGCGCGCATTGAAGCGACCCCAGCGATTGGAGGAAGCGATTCCGCGTCGGGCCACGACAACTCGTGGGTCAACCCTCCGAGCTTTGCCACAGCGGCGGCTCGCC
>PMNO01000380.1 GCA_003161835.1 Myxococcales bacterium
TACCGGGGGCGAGCCGACGGTCAGACGCGATCTGCCGGCTCTGATCGAACGACTGCGCCGGATTCCCGGGATTGAGGATCTCGCCCTGTCGACCAATGGGCACCTGTTGCCTGAATTGGCGGGGGCCCTGCGGCGGGCTGGCGTCGATCGCCTGAACATCAGCATCGACACCCTGGATCCCGAGGGCTTCAAACAGATCACGCGGGGCGGAGATCTCGCGCGCGTGCTGGCCGGCGTCGAGGCCGCGCGCGCCGCGTGCTTCACCAACATCAAGATCAACACGGTCGCGGTTCGTGGATTCAACGACCACCAACTGGCGGACCTGTGCCTCTATGCCTGGGAGCGTGATCTCGTCCCGCGTTTCATTGAACAGATGCCGATGGCCGATGGTTCCCTGTTCGTTCCCGGCACCCTGATGAGCGCGGCCGAAATTCGTGCCGCTATTTCCACAGCCTTTCCCCAGACGACCCTTCGCGCCGAGCCGGCGTCACCCGGGATGGGGGCGGGGCCGGCCCGCTACTGGCGTCTCGCCGGGGCCGCTCCCGGCGCCAGCCGCGGCCCGCGACGCTTTGGGGTGATCTCGCCCATGACCGAGCATTTTTGCGATACCTGCAACCGCGTTCGCCTGTCGGCGGCGGGAGCGTTGCACACCTGCCTTGCGCATGACGACGTGACCGATCTGCGCGCGGCCCTGCAGCGGGGCGGCGACGACGCGGTCATCGAAGCGATCCGGGCTTCGGTCGGGGGCAAGCGCGACGGACACACCTTCGGGCTGATCGGGATTGGCGGCCCACGCAAGGCCATGATTCAGATAGGCGGCTGAGGGGACGGCGCGGCGACCTGTCCGAGATCAGGCATAATGCCGCCGCATGATCGACACCAAAGAGATCCGGAATCACATCGCCGCCTCGCGCGCGGCCTTCGAGGAACAATTGGCGGCGCTGGTCGAACTTCCCACTGTCAGCATGGATCCCGAGCGCCGAGGGGAGATGGATCGGTGCGCGGCACTCGCCCAACAACTGCTGGCGGAGGCGGGGGCGCGCGTCGACATCATCGAGACCGGTGGCAATCCGATGGTGGTGGGGCGGGTCACGCGCGATCCGTCGTTCCCCACGGTCACGATCTACAACCACCTGGACGTTCAGCCGGCGGAAGCAGCCGAATGGCGAACCCCCCCGTTCAAGTTTACGCGCGACGGGGATCGCTATTTCGCGCGCGGATCGACCGACGACAAAGGCCCCGCGCTGGCGGCCCTGTACGGTGCACGCCTGGCGTTGAAGACCGACGCACGGGTCAATATTCAATTTCTTTGGGAGCTCGAGGAGGAGATCGGAAGTCCGAACTTCGGACGGGGTCTGGCCAGCGCGATAGCGGGCGCCCCGGCGGCGGGGCGGCCGCCGTTCACCACCGAATCCGTGGTGGTTTCCGACACCATTTGGACCGCCGCCGGCCGACCGTCCATCCCCTATGGGCTGCGTGGATTGCTGGGTTTCACCGTGACGTTGCAGACCGGCGCCAAGGATGTTCACTCGGGGACGACGGGCGGGGCAGCGCGCAATCCGATCGCGGAGGTGGCCGCTTTGATCGCGGAGTGTCACGACGCGCGCACGGGGCGGGTCAAGATTCCGGGCTTCTACGCCGACGTGCGCAAGGTGACCGCCGCGGAGAGAAAGGGGTTCGCGCGTGCCGGGTTCTCGGCGCGCCGGTTCAAGGCTGCGCACGAGCTCAGCAGCCTGCGGCCCTTCCGTGACGATCTCGCTGTGATGGAATCCCTCATGGCGCAGCCCACGTTCGAGGTTCACGGCATCGTCGGTGGCTACACGGGCCCCGGCATCAAGACGATTGTTCCCCACCGCGCGACTGCCAAGCTGTCGACGCGGCTGGTGCCCGACCAGCGCCCGGCCGCCGTGCTCAAGCTGATCAAGGCCTTCGTCAAGAAGCGTCTTCCCGACGCGCGCGTCGTACATGAAGGGTCGCTCAGTCCCTACCTCGCACCGCTCGGCGGCCCGTACAACGCGGCGGGCGTGGTTGCGATGCGGGAAACCTTCGGGAAGGAGCCAGGCTTCACCCGCGAGGGTGGGTCCATCGGCGCGGTCCTGACGATGCGCAAGGTCTTGCGGGCGCCGGTGATATTCCTCGGGCTGTCGCTGCCCGAGCACGGCTACCACGCGGTCAACGAGAATTTCGACTGGGGGCAAGCCTCGGGGGGAATCGAGATGTTTTGCCGCTATTTTCACCAGATCGCGGCCCTGAAGAGGCGTCCGGCCGGCGGGCATTGAGATCCGCGCGGCGCTGACGCATCGGCCCCAGGATCGCGCCCGGGCGGACCAACCTGCCTTGAATCCGCCCCATATGGGGCTAGCATTGCGTCATGGCCCAAGTTGCTGACGGGGGGGCGCCCACCCGAGGCGCCGCGTGGAAGATTGTTCTGTCCGTCGTCGCCGTGACCGGAGCCATCGTGTTCTTGATGGTGGGTTCGATGAAGCCGGGCCTCGAGTACTACAAGCACGTGGATGAGGTGATGGCCGCACCGGATACCTTGCGCTCGAAGCGCCTGCAGGTGCACGGCAACGTGGTCAAGGACTCGATCGAGCAGGCGAGGGGCACCTTGCAGTATCGTTTCAAGATCGAGAGCCGTGCGCCGCGTGCAGCGGCCGTGATCAGCGCAACCTACGCCGGCCTGGTTCCGGACACCTTCAAGTCGGGGGCCGAGGTCGTGGCCAAGGGAACCATCGGGCCAGACAATGTCCTGCAGATCGTCCCCGACGGCATCATGGCCAAGTGTCCCTCCAAGTACGACGCCTCGAAGGCCGGAACCGATCCGGCGGCCACGGCGGCGCGGGCTCCGACCGCCGCCGCGGCCCCGGTGGCACCTGGCGCGGCGCCCCGACTCTGAGCCCGTCGCACGACGGACACGAGCACCGGGGCCACCGCACTTCTTGGTGTGGAGTGTGGATGCGGGTATCGGTGTCCGGACCGGCGGTCCGCCGTGTGTGGGGGCTACTTCGCAGCGAACTTGAGAAGCATGTGGTGGGCGTACGTCTGCCCGGGCTTCAAAATGACCTGATCACGCCAGGCGGGGACGCTGATCGCGTTCGGAAACTTCTGGGTTTCGATGCAAAAGGCGCTGTACTGGGGGTGGTTGCGGCCTTTGCCCTTCGTGGTGCCGTCCAGAAAGATGCCCGCGTAGAACTGCACCCCGGGCTGATTCGCATCAATCGTCATCACGCGACCTGACTTCGGATCCTCCACCCGCGCCACCGGTCGCATCTTGTTCGCATCCCCGTCGACGATCCAGTTCGAATCATAGCCGATCGGGCTGTCGCCCTGCGATCCCGCCGCCTGCAAATCCTTGCCGATGGCCTTGGGCTTCGTGAAGTCAAACGGGGTTCCCGCGACCGGCACCACTTTTCCGTCAGGGGGCAACCCCGGAGTGTACTTCTTGGCATGCAAGGTCAACATGTGGTCCTTGATGTCGCTGTCGGGCTCGGCGCGCAGGTTGAAATATGAGTGGTGCGCCATGTTGACGATGGTGGTCTTGTCCGTCACCGCGGTCATGTCGATGGCGAGTTCATTCTTGTTGGTCAACGTGTAGACGGTCGTGGCGGTCACGGTGCCCGGATANNGTGCCGTTGTTGGCCGCCAGCTTGTAGGTCGTACCGTCCAGATCGAACTTGGCATCCGCTATCCGATTCGCCATCCGGCCGATGGTCGCGCCGAAGTACGGTGTCTTCTTCACGTAGTCGGCCAGGTTGTCGTACCCGAACACGATGTCGCCCAGATGGCCCTTCTTGTCGGGCACATGAAGCTCCACCACGATCCCCCCGTAGTTCGTTATTCTGGCCACAAGACCGTGCTTGTTGGTCAGCGTGTACAGGTCGACTTCCTTGCCGTCCGCCTGGCCCCACTTGACCTTCTCGACGGGCTTGCCAGCCTTCTTTTCGATCACCGCCTGGTCGGTTTTGTCCACGCCTTTTTCGGCCGCGCCCACGCGGCCACCGAGGAGTATCGCGACGGTGCCAATCAATGCCGGCCAGGTTCCAAGGAAGTGGGTTCTTCGCATGATGCTCGTCTCCGTGTGCCGGGCAGACCGGCAAGTTGAGGGGCGATGTGAGATGCCGAATGTACACCGGACTTGAACGGGACGTGCCCTCCCCGGGATTTCGAACCGGGGGTGTACCTCCAAACCTGCCGGCCAGGCCCTCAACAGATTCGCGGCGCTCGGGTTTATTTACTTTTTGAACCCGGACGCCTACACTGCCGGCGCCCCGAGGTTACTGTCATATTGAGCCAACCATTTTGCTTTGGAGACTAGTCAAATGAACAAACTGGCGCGGAAGATTTGTGGAATCGCCCTTGTTGGAATGACCATGGGAGGCGCATTCGGTTGTTCCTACGGTGCCCTGGCCACCGCGGCTGACGGCAGCGTCTATGTGGCCCGGAACGACCTGCTCCTGTTCGGCCTGCTGAGGAAGATGTACGTCTGCAAGCCGGCGGGCCCGGCGCTCGCCTGCAGCGAGCTGCCCGCGCCTCCGTAGTCGTCGGGCCCGCGTCGGGCCGGCATCGCGCCCGAGCCGCCACGGGATGGATCCCGCGGGAGGCTCGGGCCGCGTTGTCTTGATATTTGCGATGTCGTAAATGTTTGCATGGTGGAAACAGGCGGTGGTCCCGGCATTCTGTCTTCTTGCGGCGCCGTCGGTGGCTGGCTGCCACCGGGAACCCAAGACGGGGCCGCCCGCGCAATGGCCTGTCGGCTGGACGATCGGTGCGCCCTCGGAGGTCGTGCGTGGGGGGCGTATCGTGACGACCCCGCCCGGGCATGAGGAGCAGGTGCTGGGCGTCATCGCCAACGCGGTGAGAACTTGGGCCGGGGGTTGCGCGCGATCGGATGTGAGGCGCGGGCCCGCCGCGCGGTTTCGAGTGGCAGTTTCGGCCCAAGGAGTTGCCCGGGCGCTCGACGGTGCGTCCGAGAGTCCATTCGTGAAATGCCTGATCGAGAACGGTCGCAATCCGCCGACCACTCCCACTGCCACTCCCATTCCTGGTACGGGCGTCGACGTCGTTGTCGACGTGGCGCTCGATCTCGGCGGCCGGTCGTAGCGCCACGCCGCATCCGAAGCGTGGCTGGCCTTCGCGGTGAGACTGTCGATCTTTGATGCCGGGTCACCTTCGCCCACCGCGCGCCAGATACGCCAAAAATCCGACCGGAACGCGCACGAACAATGACAAGTGGGTGGTCGGCCCGCCGTCGTGGATGATGGCTCCTTCCAGGTTCAGAAGGCTGAGGCTGAGACCGACCCTCATTCCCGGCGCCCTGCGGTCGAGATCCCAAATGACTCCGGCATGTAGGCCCAGTCCATTTTCGACCGTCGTCCGCGCGCCGGAAATCGCGATGGCCCGCTGGTCGGCGCGCACGCCTCGAACGTCCGCCGTGAAGTCCCAGACGTGGTCGCCGTTGTACAGACCCACGCCCGCCCCGCCGCCGCCGAGCAGTCCCCATCGTCCCCGTTCGAAGTTCCGCGCCACGCCTCCGTCGAGCTGAAGCGACACGAAGGGCGCGTACGGCCGGCTGGAAGCGAGCGGCGGCGACTGGCCCGCCGCTGTCCGGGCCGATGCCAACCACAGCGCGGCGACCAGCCAGGAACCACGGGAATGCCTGAGGCTGACCACCGGGGGCGATCAGTTGTATCGCAAACCGTCCACGGCTCGCATGCGGCTCGCGCGCAGCGACGGGTACAGCGTGGCCAGAACACAGATCGCCAACGTGGCGGCGGCGACTGCGACGATCTCGCGGGGGGCGATGTCCACCGGCAACTGCCCGATCAGATAGACCTTGGGATCGAGCGGATAACCGTAGAGCTGCGCCAGGCCGCACACCATCAGCCCGCAGGCGATTCCCAACACGGTGCCAACGCCGCCCACGCTGGTTCCGGCCACCAAGAAAAGACGGGCCAGCATCGCGGACGGCGCGCCCATGGATTTCATGATTGCGATCTCGCGCACTTTCGACAAGACGATCATGGTCAGCGACGCGATGATGTTGAACGCGGCCACCAGGATGATCAGCACCAACAACAACGAGATGATCACCTTCTGCATCTTCAACGCGGTGAACAGGTTGTGATTGAGTTCCTGCCAGTCCACGACCCGATAGGGTCCGTCCAGAAGGCGCCGCACCTCCTTGGCCATCGGGATCGCTTGTTGCGGGTCGGCAAATCGCAGCTCGACGCCGAAGACCGACTGGCGCGCCGTGGCCAGCTTGCGCGCATCCTGCAGGCTCACATAGGCCAGGCGGGTATCGTATTCGTTGAATCCCATCTGAAAACGCCCGACGACCTTGAACAAGAATGAAGGCGGCGCAGCGTCGCCCGCGTTGCTGAAGGGCACCATGATCGACACGCAGTCTCCAACCTTCAACCGCAGCCGGTGGGCGAGCTCCGCGCCGAGTATGATGCGCCCGGCCGCATCCACGCGCCCGCCGCCACCGGCCAAGGTCGTTCCAGCGACAGCGCAGCTGGCCGGCTTGGCCAGGTCCTCGACGGCGCCTTCGACCAATGCGCGTCGCAGATCGTCGGCGCCCTGACCCAGATCGATGCCTTTCAGGTTCGCGCCGACGTTTCCCACCATGACCTCGCCGGCTGAGAAGAGAAACTTGGCGCGGCGTACGACGCCGGGCAGATCGCGGAGCTTGGCTTCGATCTCGTCCGCTTCCACGCTGTCGACGTCGACGTCTCCGTACGGAATGACGATCAAGTGGGCGTTCAACGCGAGCACCTTGTTCTGGAATTCGCGCTGAAACCCGCTGGTCACGGCCAGCACGACAATCAGAGAGGTCACCCCCAACACGACGCCCATGGTTGAGACCGTGGTGAACACCGAGAACAACCGCAACAGCAGCAACAGCACGAAGGCCAATCCCGCGGCCAAGACGGCCACGATGGCAACCGTTTCAACCGTTCGGCTGTGCCCCCGCACCAGCAGGAACACCCCGAGGGCCCCCAGGCCAGTGAGCGCGGCGACGCCCATCCCTACGTGCAACCGCCGCGAGCGGGATCGGTTCTCCGTGCGGTGCAGGTAACGCAGCCCCGCGAACCGCTCGAATGGTCTGCGATAAAGCCCGAGCAGACCGCCCAACACGAGCGCGATGAGCGCGGCGGTCACGGCGATCTGCATGAGCAGGCTCCATGCGAATCGCGCGCCGGGGCTGCTGCGTCGGGCGTCGCGGATTTCGCCGAGCTNNGGACCGTACCGTAGCAGCAGCCGATGGTGCGCCTCAGGAGGAGAAGAACGCCAGCGATCATTCTGGGTCTCGCACTGGCGCTCGCGCTGACGTGCTCTTGGGGTCCTCCTGCGCGCGCCGAACGCAATGATCTCCGCCTGATCAACCTGTGCCCGGTGTCGGGTGGGACCGCCTGTCCCTGGGTCGTGCAATCGGCAGGGTCGGGCAGGATCAGCTTTGCCGCGGACCCCCAGGCGACGTCGCGATTTCGCAGCCTGATGTCCGAGCTCGGCGTGGTGGTGGCGCCGCGGCTCCAGACTCCCGCCGATACCTTGGGGTTCGCGGGCCTTCAGTTTTCGGCGGAGCTGGAAATCACGCAGATCAGCCGTGAGAAATCTTTCTGGGACGGAGTGGAAGGTGTCACCCCGTCCAACCCCCGCTCCAGTCGTCCCGACCCCTGGCTCACGACGATGGGCCTCTTCGTGCGCAAGGGGATGTGGTTTCCCGTACCGGCGCTGGAATGGGGAGTGGGCGCCGTCAACATCCTGCAATCGGGGATGTGGGCCGTTCAGGGTTACCTGAAACTGGCGCTGCACGAGGGCTTCCATGACTGGATCCTTCCGTCGGCCGCGGTGCGCGTTGGATTTTCGCGTCTTATCGGCACCGATCAAGTCACGCTGACCGTCAGCAGCATCGACCTGCTGATCTCGAAGGCCTTCAGTATCGCTGGGACGGCGCGCCTGGAACTNNCTTCACGTTCTCGAGGCAGGACGTGATCACGCGGGACCGTCTGTACGGAGGCGTCAAGCTGAAATTGGCCGTGCTGTTTCTCGTTGCGCAGCTGGCCGTGGCCCGATCGGGGAGGAGCAGCGACGGGAGCGCGAC
>PMNO01000001.1:0-264 GCA_003161835.1 Myxococcales bacterium
GCGGTCGCTCGTTCGGCTGGCGTTGCGCCTGGATCTTGAGCAAGCCTCAAGATTTTGGCCTTCTTGTCGCTGATCTGCTTCACGGCGAGGTTGTGGCGGCCCGACTCGTCCTTGATGTAGCTGGCCTTGCCGGATTCGAGCTGTTCTCGCAGATCGTCACTCCCGATGATGTCCGAAGCCTCCAACATGAGGATTCGGCAGGCCCGGGCGACCTCGGGGGTCTGATCGTTCGTCTCCCAGCCGGCGAACCGCTTGAAGATGACG
>PMNO01000001.1:360-7482 GCA_003161835.1 Myxococcales bacterium
TTCATTGGCCACCTTGTTGATGGAATCGATGATTTTGCCGATTTCGTCGTATGCCCCGACCAGTTTCCTGATTTCAAGAAGGTCCGGGGCCGTTCTGCACTGGACCAGGAGGCGCGAAAGGCACTCTTGCTGGCGGCGGGCCAGGTTGAGGCTGAACTCCTGGGTTTCCTGGTCCTGGGCCCACTCCCGGCGCCATTCCTGCTCCCGGTTGCCCGCCATTCTGTCCCCCTGTCGTGAATTTGTGCTCTTTTTGGTAGAGCGCGCCCAAGTGGGCTGCCTCGTGGCGGTCGAAAAGCTGTTTCCCCGTCGCCGGCATCTGGGGATAGAAGTCCGACGCCTTGAACTCGCCCATTTTCATGAGATGGTCGCCGTGCGGGTCGTCCGGGAGTACCGGGTGGTCCTGGCCGTTGAACATTCCCGCCGTTTCGTCGATTTGGTCCATCGGCTGAGGGGGCGGGGGAGGCTGCGGGGGCTGGTAGGGCGGGGGCGGGGGCCCCAGGGCCTCTTCGAACTCGGGCATGTCGAGAGCTCGCGCCATCTTGAGCAGCGCCATGTAGAACAGGGGGGCNNGGCCGTAAACGTGAAGTCAAACTCATCCTGGAAGTCCGAGCGGTAGATTTCCTCCTGCGTGGACGCCTGGGGGCCCGAGTCCTTCTGGTGCGTGGCGCTCGTGACCCAGTAGAACTCCTTGTCGTCCATGAAGTTTCGGTTGTCGTGGGCGAGAAGCTTGACCTCCTCCTTCAGCGGCTCCATGTAGAGTCGAACGATGACCGAAACCAGCGCCGTGGCGTTGAACATGCGCTGCTGAGCCGCCGCCTTCGTCTCGTTCGTCGGGCCCGCCTCGCCAGACATGGTGTCGGCGTCCGCCACCAGGGTCGAGACGTTGCTCCGCACCTTGTCGATGAACTTCCAGAGGCCGTCGGCGGGGGGCTGGAAGACGATCGGCCTGATCCCGACCATCTGCTCGGGCTCCAGGTTCGTCTGGATGTTTTTTCCGATCTCCACCTCCTTCGGCCCTGGCGGCAACGTGTTAATTGGGAGCCAGGACATGTTGCTGTTCTGGAGGCGGGCGCTCGTCAGGTACTCGGCCTCGAGCTTGTTGATCAGCAGGTTCGCGTTCTTGAGCAGATACCCCACCCCGATACCGTAGAAGCCCGCCGGGTTGGGGAACAGGCGGTAGTGGATGAACGAATGAACCACCATCTTGCGCGGCGGGGACGGCTGCGCGGGGGGCTGGGGTTGCATGGGGGGCTGGGCAGGGACGCCCTGGGCCGCGAGCATCTGATGCTGCTGGAGTTGCTGCTGGTACTGGGCCGCCATGTTCTGGCTGGTCAGCATCCACTCCTGCTTCTGGCTCTCGAAGCGCATTCGGTCGAAGGGATCTTCGGCCTCGCGGATCGTGAGGCTCAGCGGGTACCCGGTCTTGCGGTCCACCGTGAACATGACCGGCTTCATGCGCTTCTGGTCGGGAAGCTTCAGCCAGGTCTGGCAGCGGTAGATGTCCCGTGGCTTCAGGTCCTTGTCCTCGCCCTCGGCGAGCGTCGAGGATGGCATCTCCACACCCTCGATGCGCTCGTTCGCGTCCATAATGACCGACGGCTCCTCCGCCCCGAGGGCCGAGGGGGCATCGTCGGCGAACATCAGGTCGGCGTAGTCGGAGGCGAACGTCCCGCTGTCGACGAGCTCGTCGATTTCCCAGCGGTGCAGTCTCAAAACGCGCGTCACCCGCGGGACGCGTTTCATCAGCGGGTCGATATCTTTGCGGGTCCACGAGACGATCACGTCGTCCGCCGTCAGCGGCTCGAACTCGGTGGTCTTCGTCGTCGGGTTCCAGGACTTCTCGCGGAAGCAGGACCCGGCGATGAGGAACATCAGGTAGGACTCGCCGTGGCCCGTGATCCAGTTGGGCACCTTGTGGCGCAACTGCCAGTTCATGTACTTCTCGCGGCGGTCGGCCTTCTGCTCGGCCTCGAAACCCGCGGCGTTCGCCTGGACCTGCATCAGCGTGCCCTTGGCCGGGCAGATTTGGTCCCACCCTCGGCTCCAGAGTTGAAGCAGGACCCGGGTCAGGACAGGATCGTGCGGGGCGTTGCCGCCACCCGCGCGCGCGCCCATGGTTTCCACCAGGCCAGCGAACAGCTTGACTTCGTCGGCACGCTGTTTCTTCCAATCCGCACGCGATTCATCATCGTGCTTCACCCTCTTGCAAAGCTTCTTCCCCTGCTCCTCCAGCCACTCCTTGGTCTTCGGGTCGGCGGCGTACTGGGGGACGAGGTTGACGGCCTCGGACGGCAGATCCTGGGGCTGCTGGGGAGGTCCCTGGAGGACGGCCTCGTCCTGCTCGGCGCCCTGGGGCTCGGTCGCGTCTTCGGCGGGAGATTCGGGCTCGTTCATTTTATCGGGGGCCCCAGGCTAAGGCGCTCGACCCGGCGGGCCGGGGGCGCGTCCTCGAGATCGTCATCGTCGAACTCATCTTCGACGGGCATCTTAACAGGATTCTCCAGGCAGGCATAGCTTACCATGTCCCAATCGTGGTCATCGGCGTGGGTGTCCACGTCGTTGGCGTCCGAGTCGTCGGCCCGCAGCACCGGGATGGTAGCGATCGGGCTGGTGCAGGACCGCATGAATCTGAGCATCGGCCGCTCGCGCTCCCAGGGGGCTGTGGCGCCCTCGAAGGACTCCGGGATGATGGTCGACAGCCGCCGGACTATCTGGGCGTTCCCCTGGTAGCGGCTCCCGGGGCCCTTCTTGCTGGGCTTCCACCGGAATCCGCAGCGCATGAAGTCCTTCGCGACAGAAGGAGAGCCAGACATCCCAGACATCGCAAAGCAGGCAGAGTCAAGCGGGTTCTTGGCGAAGTTGAGCTTCGAAGTTTCATCGTTCTCGTTCCAGTAGCCGTACCGCTCCTCGATTGCCCTCATCTTCAGGGCCACCTTGTCGGCCGTCAACCCCTGTGTGCGCAAATGTGCGAACATCGTCAGCCCGCCGTCCTGGTCCATGTACCAGTATCCGATGGACGCTGGCGAGCGGATACCCCAGTCCCCCGACCGGAAGACCATCGCGTTGTCGGGGACATCGTGGTCCTCGACAACGTGGATGTTGCTGTCCCAGACGTTCGAGAGGTAGGCCCCCGCCACCACGTACCAGTTGCCCTCGAGCAGGGCCTCGCGGACCTCGGGGCGCTTGTTCATCAGCGACGCCTCGTACTGGCCCGACTCCATCATGATGGGGTTGTCGGTCAGCTTCGAGGGGATGAATATCTGCTCGAACGCGATCACGCGCCCGTCGCGCAGCTTGTTCTCGATGCGGACGACCGTCTCGGGCGGCGCAATCTCGATGAACCGGCGCCGCACCCACAGGAGGCCCTGGCCGTCGGGGTTCGAGGCGGCGCAGCACTGGAGGTATGGCTCGATGTCCTTGTCCGAGGTTCGGAGCCGCGTGTCCAGGTAGTCGAACTGCTCCTCCTCAAACTCGGTGAGTTCGTCGAAGGCCAGATAGCTGAACTCAGTCGACTTGAACTTGAAGCGGTCCTTCGCGTGCTCCATGTGGCAGAAGCTGAACTTCGCGTCGCCGCAGTTCGGGAAGTTCCAGACGCCCTTCCCCTCGTTCATCCGCGCCTCGGGGTCGATGGCATTGAAGTATTCCAGCGACCGCTGCTTGATCTGCATGAGGTCGGGGGTGACCCGTCGGAAGTAGCCGCCCCAGACGCGCGACTTGTGGGCCTTGCCACGCTTTCGCATGAAGGCGTGGCGCTGGCGCTCTACGTCGAGTTGCTGCGTGAACTTCATCAGCAACATCAAGCTCTTACCACCTGCGACTGCGCCCCCTGTGAATACCACCCGCTCGCGACGCGCGAAGAACTTCTCCTGCTGCCCAAGGAACGGCGCGAACACCACGCCCGCCGGAAGGTGGTCCTTGCAGACCTTGCCTTCGTCGCCAGCGCCCACGCGATAGATAGCGCGCTTCTCGCACTTCTTCACCGCGCATGGGCCGTGGTCGAGCGCCTTGAACGTGCTCACGTGAACGGACTCCAGATGGCGGTGATTTCGGCGTGCCAGACGATGGTCGTCGAGGCCGCGCCCTGGACGTAGGCGTAGACCGAGTCGGTCGCCACCGAGTCAAGCGCGAACCCGGCGTCCCATGCGCCCACGGACTCCTTGTCAAGGCCGATGACGTCCGAGCCACCACCGACATATGCCACTACGCCGGTCCCCGTCCGCTGGAACGCGCAGCGCCGCTTATAGCTGGCTACGTTCGCCCCGGTCGCGTCGGTGGCGGACGCGGTCAATTCCAGCGTCACCGACTGGTTCGCTGAGAGCGAGTCCGACCAGATGGATGTCGCGGTCGCGTCCGTGGTCGTGACGTCGCCGAAGTAAATGCCCTTCTTGTTGAGCACGGTGTCTCGCACCTGGTTGACGAGTCGCACCTGGTCGGTCTCGTCGCTGCGCTTCTCGATGAGCCGCGCCTGCGGGATGGTGACTTTCATGCGAACTCCGTCACGACGATCATTCCGGCAGCTCCAGTTCCGCCTACGGCCGCAGCGCCGGCTGCAAGCGCAAGCGCCCCACCTCCGCCAGCGCCCTGTGTGCCTGATGCGTTGTTTCCGGCGCCCGTAGCCACGCGCTCAATCCCACCGCCGCCGTTGGTCGCCGTCGAGGACGCCCCTCTGCCGCCAATGCCCTGGCCAGTGAGCCCGGTGTTGATGCTACGCCACCCGATCCCGCCAGCAGTTCCGGCGGTGTTGACGTCGCCATTCGTTGAGATTGCACCGCCAGCACCACCCAGAGACACGCCAGCCGTCGCCGCCGTACCAAGGCCATTGGCAGGTGCTCCTGCGCCGCCGTTGGCCGTGCACAAAGTCGTTCCGTCGGTGAACGTGGTGTTGCCGCCATTGCCAGCGACCGCGCCAGTGTTAGCGCCAGCGGTTCCTGCGCCGCCAATTGCCATCGTTCCAGTGCCACCGCCTGCGATGGTGTACTTCTTACGGAAGTAACCGCCCGAGCCGCCACCTCCAGACACTGAAATCTGCCCAGCCGCAGCCGCAATGATGCCACCGCCACCGCCACCACCCGCCCAGCCCTCGACAATCTGCGACTTCGTGCCAGCCGTGGCGGTATAGGTAACACCAGACGTAAGCACCTGGACCGCGATGTTTACATTCGGAAGTTGCGCCACGGTCGCCGTGCCGCTGATGTCGGTGAAGGCAATCGCCAGGAGAGTCTTCGCCTGCGCGGCGGTCAGCTCGATCACGTTCGCCGTGCCGCCCGTATTGTTCCCGAGGATGGTCAGGGTCGCGATCTGCGCTAGGTTCGGCAGTGACACCTGGTTGGCGCCGATGGTCGTCGCCTGCGCACCGGAGCCCGGGCCAGCCGTCACGGGGCCAGTGAGTTGCGTGATGCCACTGCCTCCACCAGCCAGATTCGGAACGAGCACCAACGCCATTTACTTCGCCGCCTTCACGATGAACGACTCCGCCGGCTGCTCGACGACTTCCTCGACCTCGACCTCTTCCTTCTCCTTGATTTCTCGCAGCTTCCCCGAGCGCAGGCGGCGGAAGGTCTTCGCGGCGGGCAGCGATTCCTTGACCACCACCATCCCGGGGATGATGATGACCTGCTGCTCGGCGGCGGCCTGCGCCTCCGGCTCCTGGTTGCCGATCAGGGTGTTGACTCGCTCGTGCGCCGACTGGAACGCAGCCGGCCAGTCCTTCTTCGGTCGGGTCCCCATCAAAGCCAGTACCGCCTGCTGCTTCGAGGCGAACCCGTGCCAGGGCTGCGCCTCCTCGTACACCACGTCCCCCAGCACCGCCGAGCGGGCGGCCTCCTCGCCCAGCCACTCCTCGATCTGGCTCGGCATCACCCCGATCTTCGTCATCTTGACGACGGCGTTCGANNAGTAGGTGGACCTTGTCCTTCACCCTTTGGCCTGAGCCTCCAGCAGCGAAAGCTTGGCGCGGCGGGCCTGGAGTTTTGCCTCCATGTCATCGATGCGCGCCTTGACAATCAACACCCGCTGACGCACGAGCCCGTCGATAGCCTCCTCCGGCGTGGCGCCAGCCGCCACTTCCTCGCGAAAGATATGGTCGATGGTCACGTCGTACAACTCGCCGTCTCCAACAGACGCCGACCACTTCCGGTTGGCCGACTCGGTGGAGTGGTATCTGAGAACCAGGTTCCCGAACTTCCGGGCGTAATCTTCGACGGTCATGAGTCAGCCTTAAGGATAACAGCCGCCGCCGGGAAGGTGCCCTCGAACTTGGAGATGGCCCGCTCCAGAAGTTCTGGAAGCGACATGCGAACCGAATCGAGCTCGATACTCGCGACCGGCCAGTCCTTCTGGTCGACCGTCACCATGGGCACCCGCACCTGGAGGCGCAGATGGACCACCGCGTCGTGCATGTCCTCCTCGCATGGCGGCAGAACCGCGGCCTTGTCCTCGGCCTTCGCAGAGTCAAGCAGCGCCTGCACCTCCTTGCGCCACACGAGGCTCGGCTCCAGTCTGACAACGGCCCCCACGGCCACCTCATACTTCAGTCTCTTCTCACTCAATTTCTCGTCTCCTTTTTGGGTGGACCGTTCAGCAGCGCCGAGGATGCGGCCCTCACTTCGACGGCCAGGTCGGCGAAGATGCCGCGAACGTGCTTCTCCTTCGCCGCGTTGTTGTAGGGGTTCGTGGCCATGCGGTCGCACTGGGCGGCGATGTCCGAGATGCGCCCCGCGATATCCATCAGCCACTTCTTCTGCGCCGCTGTCATAGCCGCATGCTCCATTTCTGCTTCAGCATCTCACGGATGGCCCAGACGTCGAAGCGCCAGTCGCCACCCACCTTGATCCCAGGCCACTCGCCCGAGCGGGCCTTCTGGTANNGTCGAGGGTGCGGCGCCGCACCGCGGGCAGTGCCCCTGCGGGTACAGCTTCTCCTTTGTCCGCCGCTTGTTGACCTTTGGTGGCTTCGGAGGCTTCGGGGCGAACTCGAACACAATGCGGTCCCCCGGTTGGACCTGCGTGTAGGCGTGGGCGATCTCCGCCTCACTCGCGTTATGCGGCAGCCTGATGACCTTCGCGTTGGGGTTCGGCCAGGTCATACGACATTCGCCAGCGCGCAGCCCGTGCGCATGTAGAA
>PMNO01000465.1 GCA_003161835.1 Myxococcales bacterium
TACTGCGAGGACAAGGACGGCGACGGACACGGGGTGTTGGGGTTGACGACCACCGTGGACTGCAAGCCAGTCCCCGGGTTCGCCGAGTGTCTCGGTGATTGCAACGACTACGACGCCACGGTGTATCCGCGGGCCACGGAGATCTGCGACGGCCGTGACAACAATTGCAACGGTCAAGTGGACGAGGGCGTGCGCAAGTCTTGTGGCGTCGGACGCTGTCTCCGCTACGCCGACTCTTGCACGGGCGCCTGCGTCCCGGGACAGCCGACTCCAGAGACGTGCAACTTCCTCGACGACGACTGTGACGGCCAGATAGACGACGCCCCCGATGGGCAGCTTTGCGGGGCATCGGGATTGGTCTGCGTTCTAAGCAGTTGCATTCCGGGCGTGTCGCCGGATGGTGGGGGTGGGGCACCGGCGGCCGGCACGGGAGGAGGGCCGGGGTCATCGTCCGCGACGGGAGGTTCGGGCGGCGGCGGTGGCGGCGGCGTTGGCGGCGGTAGAGGCGGTCGCGGTGGCGGGGATGCCTCGGCCGGACGCGAGGCCAGCCGCGGGTGCTCGATGTTGCCTATCGGTGCGCGCTGGCCGAGTCTGATTGTGGCCGCGTTGTGCGTGCTGCTAACCGCGCGCGGCCGCGAACGCCGCGTTCACCGCTCGTCCGGCGGTGGTCGGATCGGGGGCCCCGTCGATCGCGCCGATGAGTGCCGCGGCCGCGGCGCCGGCGGCCGCCAGCTCTGAAACGTGGCGCAGCGCGATGCCGCCGATGGCCACCACCGGAATTCCGGCGGCTATCCCGGTGGCGACGTCGCGCAACAGTGCCGTTCCCACGACGCGGTCGGGGTTTGTCTTGGTCATGGTCGCGAAGATCGGCCCGAACCCAAGGTAGTCGGCGCCCCCGGCGACCGCCACCCGGGCCTGCTCGGCGTCGTGGGTCGAGATGCCGATGAGCAGGCGCCCGCGCGCGACGTGGCGGGCGTCGCCGAGGGGTAGATCGTCCTGCCCCAGATGGACCGCGTCAGCTCCCACGGCCAGCGCGACATCCAGGCGATCGTTCACGCACAGCGGAACGCCCGTGGCGCGCGCGAGCGGCAACACGGCCCGCGCGATCGCGGCGAGCTGGGCTGCGTTGCACCCTTTGCCGCGAATCTGCAACATGCACGGACCAGCGGCCAACAGTCTCCTGGCGCGCTCGACCAGCGGAACCAGCTCGGCCGTTTCGCCTCGTTCCAGCGACGGGACATCCAAGATCGCGTAGTACCCGCGCAACGTCATCGGCCGAGCAGCGGACGGCTACGACGTGCAAGCGCTCTTCGGCAGCTTGGAAAGCTGCTTGATCTGGCTCCTGGCGTCGGCCGATCGCGACGACTTTGGGTAGCGCTTCACCAGATCGGTCAACAAGGCGCGGGCGTCCGTGCAGAACTTGAGCTGCGAGAACGTGAGGGCGAGCTGCCACATGGCCTCGGGGACCTCCGGCGAGCTCGAATAGTTGTCGAGCACCTTCTGAAATTCAGCAGCGGCGTTGGGGAACTTGCTCTCTTGCACAAACGATTGGCCCAGCACCAGGTACGCCTGCGGCGCCCGCGAGTCTTGGGGGAAGCGCTGAATGAATGTTCGATAGAACCGTCGCGCTTCCTCGCGCTGTCCCGAAGACAACCGCGCGGCCGCCTGGGCCCAGAGCTGCTCCTTGTCGTCGGGCATGGTGAGAGCGACCTTGTCCGCGATCTTGCTCTGGGTCTGTTCCAGGGCCGACAGGCGCGATTCGAACAGCGCCCGGTCGGATGCGGCCTGGCGCAGCAACGGATCGAGCGCGTGGTTCAGCTCCTCGATCCGGCCGGTGAGCGCCGCGATGTCGGATTCATTCCTGGCCGCCTTGGCGCCGACATCCGCCGAATTCCGGGTCAGTAGCGCGGTCGCCTCGTCCAAGACTTTCTTCAGGCGGATGACCTGCTCTTTGTACTGAGCGTCGCGCTTGTCGATCGCGTCCAGACGCGTCCGCAGATCGGCGATGTCGTGGCGCATCGCCTCGCCCTCGGAGCTCGTGGTGCATCCCGGGGCGCTGATCGCGCCGAGTAGGATGAGCCCGCCTATCGAGAACCAACCGACCAAACGCCCGGCCTGGCGGGCGGGGGCCCTAGCGCCACTTGAAATCGGCACGGCGATCCTGCGCCCAGGTCGGCTCGTTCGTTCCGGTCGCGTCCAACGACCCGCGCGGCAAGATCGCCATGCGCCCCGCGTCGGTCCCCAGGCGGGAAAGATGCGCCTGCACCGACTGAGCGCGGCGCTCGGACAGGGCAATGTTGTACTCCGCAGTTCCCCGCGGATCGGTGTGCCCCACGATGGTGACTGAGTTGGGTACTTGCTTCAGGCAGTCCGCATTTCGCGCCAGCGTGCCCGTGGCATCGGTCGTCAGAGCCGATTCGTTGAAATCGAAGTAGACACTGCCCAGAGTGCACTTGACCGGCGCCACTTTTTTCGAGTTATCGGAGACACACACACCGGCCACGCAGTCTTCGTTCTGGGCGCAGTCGTCGTCCTTGGCACAGTGTTTCTTGGTGTCGCAAACGCCCTTCCAGCACTTCGCCCCCGCGGGACATTCCTTGTCGGACTGGCAGCCACGACAACGGTTGGCGACACATTCCTGCCCGGCCGGACATTGAGACTTGTTTTGGCAGAAGCCGGGGATCTTGTCACACCGGCCACTGTTGCAGGCAAAACCTTCCTGGCAGTCCGACGATTGGCGGCATTGCTGGCATTTGCCGGCCACGCAGAATTCCTTTTTCGCGGCGCAGTCCTTGTCGGTCTCGCATTTGGGGTAGTCAGGGGTACAGCCACTTGCGATCACGAGGGCGAAGGCCGCCGCGGCAATGCTTCCATTAAGAAGGAAAATACGAAAACTATTCATCAGGTTGTCCTCCGGCGAGGCGCAAACCTACGTGCGGCTCCGAGCGATGTCAACGCCGCAAGAAGGGTGGTGGCAGGGCGAGTGCAGGACGGGTGCAGGACGGGTGATTGTTGGGTGAGCCCCCCGGGGGCCGACCCGTGACCGTCGGGGAAAGAGCGATCTGAAGCGAACCGAGCGACGACAATCACCGTTCG